>CACXDT010000222.1 GCA_902766405.1 Oscillospiraceae bacterium | reverse complement strand
CGGGATGATTACCAACGGAAATGCGCGAAAGCCTTGTTGGCCTCGGCATTCTTGTGCATATCCTCGCGCTTTTTGACGGCGTTGCCGAGGTTATTGCAGGCATCCATGATTTCGCCGGCGAGACGCTCTTTCATGGTCTTCTCGCCGCGCTTACGGGAATACTCGACCAGCCAGCGCAGGGCCAGAGTCTGGCGGCGGGCGGGACGAACTTCAATGGGAACCTGATAGGTCGCACCGCCGACACGGCGGGCCTTGACCTCCAGGGCGGGCATGATGTTGTTCATGGCTTCATTGAACGCATCAATGGGTTCCTTGCCGGTCTTTTCCTTTACGATATCAAAAGCATCGTAAACGACCTTCTGAGCAACACCCTTCTTGCCGTCGAGCATGACACCGTTGACGAGCTTGGTGACGAGAACGGAGTTGTAGACAGGATCCGGCAAGATTTCTCTTTTGGGAACATTACCTCTTCTGGGCACGTTACTTCCCTCCTTCATTAAAAAATGGGATCATCGGTACTCGAACGCATGATCGTCCGTTGCGCCCCGAGGCCAATACAAATGAATAATGAAAAATGAAGAATGAAGAAATGGCGGTGCCGCTGCGCGGCGACCGGATTTGTTCGCCTGTGGCGAAATAACCTTCATTATCAATTCTGATTATCTATTATATAAGCGACAGGGCAATTTGCCGCGTCGGAAAATTACTTCTTCTTCGCAGCTTTGGGCCTCTTCGCGCCGTACTTGGAGCGGCCCTGCATACGGCCGGACACACCCTGTGCATCAAGCGTACCGCGGATGATGTGATAGCGGACGCCGGGCAGGTCCTTGACACGGCCGCCGCGGATCATAACCACAGAGTGCTCCTGCAGATTGTGGCCGATGCCGGGGATATAGGCTGTGACCTCGTAGCCGTTGGTCAGGCGAACACGGGCGATCTTACGCAGAGCGGAGTTCGGCTTCTTCGGAGTGGAAGTACGAACGGCGGTGCAGACACCCCTCTTCTGGGGAGCGGACAGATCGGTCTCGCGGTTCTTCAGGGTGTTCATCCCCTTCTGCAGCGCGGGAGACGCGGACTTGTAGGTGCTCTGCTCTCTGCCTTTCCTTACCAGCTGGTTAAAAGTGGGCATTGTTTTCCTCCTTTCTTCAGTGATTTACAGTGAAATTTTATAAAAAAGCGGCAGATTTGCTGCTTTTTTATCGTTTTTTGCCGCCCGACTTGCTGTTTGCAAAATCCGGGCCATGCAAATATGCATTTTAGCACATTTCACAAACTTCGTCAATCATTTTTGTGGAAAAATTTTTTGAAAAAGAGGCTTTTCAAGCTGTACAAAGTGACAGATGGTAGTGGTCAGTGGTCAGTGGTTAGTGATTCGTATTCTATCCGCTCCTCACTTCAACGGCAACGGGAAAAAGACCGTCCTGATCAACACGAGTGTCAGCAGGTGGGTGGGATAGAAGATGTAGAATAGGTACTTCTTCTGCCCGCCGCGCTCGCCGTTATAGCAGCCGATCACCGCGAAGGCCGCGAGGGCGAAGATCTCGATCCAGCTCGAACCGGCAAAGCGCCACATCGCCGTGAACACCGCCAGCGCGGCGAGCGCACGCCACAGGGGATGCTCGCGCAGCAGCCACATCACGAGGATCAGCAGTACGCCGAGGCCGCCGTAGTCGGTCTCGAGCCGCTGCGCCGCCACGCACAGCGCGGCACAGCCCAGGGCCGCCGCTATGCTGGCAAGGAGCAGGCTCTGCCCCTCCCTGCCCCGGCGCGCCCACTCCCAGAGCGCGATGGCGCACAACCCGATGGCGAGCGTGAAGAACACGTTCTGCGAGCTCATGTCGAACCACCTTCGCTGAAAGGCCAGGTCGAACGGCAGCTCGGACAGCAGAGCAAAGAGGAAGAGACGCAGCAGATAGCGCCGGACGCTGTGCGTGTGGCGGTAGCCCTCACAGATCAGAAAGCAATAGATCGGAAAGGCGATGCGGCCGATGGTGCGCGTGACATAATAGCCGTTCAGGCTCCACAGACCGGTGCCCCAGGCGCGCAGATAGTAAAAGCGGGCCAGCAGAACCACGGCGGAAAAGTGGTCGATAAACATCGACATCGCGGCGATCCACTTGAGCGCCCCGCCCGACAGACCGCGCTGTCTGCTGTCTTCCAAAGCTTTTCCTCCCTCCGATCAGGATGTGAAAATGTGAATATCGGCTTGAAGTCAGCTGCCATAGCTCTTGCCTCTCCCCGCGACGGGGAGAGGGGCCGCCGGGCTGGCTCCCCTCTCAGGCGCTATCGCGCCAGCTCTCCCCTCTCGCTTCGCTCCGGGGCGAGCCAAGGCAGCGCGATTGCTGCGCAAATCCGATATACGATCAAAATCATACCCCGCTCCATTTCATTGCCCTCACAGCCCCCGCCAGTCGGTGACCGTCTCGAGCGTACGGGCAAAGGCTTCAAGCCCCCGGCGATCCGCCTCGGTAAAGCGGCCCTCGGTGGGGCTGTCGATGTCCAGTACGCCGACGACCCGGCCGCCGCGGTGCAGCGGCACGACGATCTCGGAGCGCGAGGCGCTGTCACAGGCGATATGCCCCGGGAAGGCGTGCACGTCGGGCACAAGCTGGGTCGCGTCCTCGGCCACGGCCGTGCCGCACACACCGTGGCCGACAGCGATACGGACGCAGGCGACCTTCCCCTGGAAAGGGCCGAGCAGCAGGCTGCCGCCCTCGAGCAGGTAAAAGCCCGCCCAGTTGATCTTTTCAAGGCTCTCCCACAGCAGCGCCGCGGCGTTCGACAGCACCGGCAGCCAGTGGGGCTCGCCCTCCGCGAGCGCGCGCAGCTGCTCGCACAGCAATGGATAGTCCGTCATGGCCTCACCTCAATGTCCAATCCGAGCTCGCTTGGCAGGAAGCGGGGGCAGGTGCTCTCGGAGATCGTGATGACCGAGGCCGCGAGGTGCGTGCCGATGACGACCGACTCGCGCATGGTCTTGCCGTAGGTCAGGCCGATGGCCACACCCGCGCAGAAGGCGTCGCCCGCGCCGCTGGTGTCGCGAACCTTGACGGTCTCGGGCGGGAAATAGCCCCGCTCGCCCGTGAGAGAGGCGTAGACCGCGCCGCGGCTGCCCATGGTGACGACCATCGAGGGGATATTGGCCTTGCAGATCTTCTGATACAGCACTTCGACCAGCTGCTCGGGCTCGAGGGCGCTGAAGTCGTCGACAAAGAGGATACCGGCCTCGAGCAGGTTGCAGACAAAGCAGTCGGTGGACTGCAGAAAGTCCCGCCGCTGCGAGGCGATGACCATGTTGGATACCACCGCGTAGACCTTTTTCCGGTACTTCGCTGCGTAAGCAAAAACGCGCTTGACGATCTCCTTGTCGAGGTCGATTTCGATAACGATGCTGTCGCAGTCGCGGAAGATCTCGTCGCCCTTCTGATCCAGCAGCTCGATCATCGGATCCATGTTCGGCCGTTTTGAGATCGAGCCGGCGAGATCACCGGTGTTGTCGAACACGGCCAGCCAGATGCCCATGCCGTCGGGCACCGTGACGACATAGTCGGTGTTGACCTTGTGGTTGCGCAGCTTGCGCAGCACCTCGGCGCCGTTGGCCGTGTCGTCCACCATGCTGACGAAGGTGGGGCGCAGCTCCACATTGGCGATGTCCTCCGCCACGTTGCGGCCCACGCCGCCGTGGACGGTCTCGACGCGGCCGGCATTGCGGCCGGTGGGGCTGTACACATCGTCCGGGAAGCCCTTGATATCCACGAAAACCGTACCGATGACCACAATACCCATAGCGTTTCCCCCCATGTCGATGTTTTGTCGCTGAGCTTTCTTAGATTATACGTGTTTGCACCTGGCGCGTCAATCGTCAAGATTGACTATTTTTTGCGCCGTGATATAATTGCGCTGTGATATAATGAAAAGCAGTCGCATAGGCTGAGCTATCAAACCTTTCGGGAGGATAGCATGAGACGAGCCTTGTGGATACTGTTGCTGCCGCTCCTGCTGCTTGCGGGCTGCGCAAACGGCGCCGAGACCGGTTTTGAGCGCTTTCGCGCGCTGCTGCCCGACGCCGTGCACGTCACAGCGGAGCTTCGCTGCGAGTACGACGAGCGCAGTCTCGCCTTCACGCTGCGCTGCGACGAGACCGAGGAGGGCTGCACTGTGAGCGTCCTTGCGCCGCAGGAGATCGCCGGCGTCAGCGTGAAGCTCGGCGAGGGACTGAGCCAACTGAGCTTTGACGGCGTCACGCTCGACTGCGGCGATCTCAACGACTACGGGCTCAGCCCCGTGACGGCCCTGCCGACGCTGCTGCAGGCCCTGCGCGAGGGCCACGCCGAGAGCTACTGGACCGAGGGCGGCAGCACACTCGGCGAGCTGACGCTCGACGACCATGTGTCGGCCCAGGTCACGCTCAGCGAGACGCTCTCCCCCACCGCCGCCGAGCTGCGCTCGGACGGGCGCGTGCGGGTATTCCTGACATTGATTGACTGGAGTTAATATGAACGAATTACAGAAGAGATCCTGGGCCGAGGTCGACCTGGGGAACATCGAGCACAACTACCGCGCGATCCGCGCCGCGCTGCCCAAGGGCTGCCGCTTCCTCGGCGTCGTGAAGGCCGACGCCTACGGCCACGGTGCGCTGGCTGTGGCCCACCGGCTGCAGACAGTCGGCGCGGACTATCTCGCGGTCTCGTGTCTCGACGAGGCGCTCGAGCTGCGGCAGGGCGGCGTCACGATGCCGATTTTGATCCTCGGCCATACACCCGCGGCGTACACCGAGACGCTGATCGATTACCGCATCACACAGACCGTCTCGGCGCTCGCGAAGGCCAAGGAGTATTCGCTCGAGGCGGCGCGTCTCGGCCGGACGCTGAAGGTGCATATCAAGCTCGACACCGGTATGAGCCGCCTGGGCTTTCTGTGCGCCGGGAGCCACTTTGAGCAGGGCGTGGCCAATGTGGCCGAGAGCTGCGCGCTGCCGGGGCTGGATGCCGAGGGCATCTACACGCACTTCGCCGTCTCGGACGAGACGGGCGAGGACTGCGCCGCCTATACCCGCGAACAGTTCCGTCTGTTTACCGACGTGATCGCGGCTCTGGCGCGGCGCGGCGTGCGCTTTCAGCTCCGCCACTGCGCGAACTCCGGCGCTGTGGTGTCGTATCCGGAGACAGCGCTCGACATGGTGCGGCCAGGCCTGCTGCTCTACGGCTACGGCGATCCCGACGGGCGGCTGGGTCTCAGGCCCTGTATGCGCCTGGTGACCACGGTATCGACCATCAAGCACTACGAGAGCGGCACCTCGGTCAGCTATGGGCGGCGCTTTGTCACCGAGCGGCACACGCGCATGGGCGTGCTCGCCATCGGCTATGCTGACGGGCTGCCGCGGCTGCTCTCCAACCGGTGCTGCTTCTGGGCCGGCGGAGAAGCGCCGCAGCGCGGCAGCATCTGCATGGACATGTGCATGGTCGACCTGACCGACCTGCCGCAGGCCGCGGTCGGTGACGAGGTCGAGATCTTCGGGCCGCACAACGACATCAACACTCTGGCCGCCGCCGCGCAGACGATCCCCTACGAGCTGCTGTGCGCCGTCTCGAAGCGCGTACCGCGGATCTATGTGGAGGGATAGGGCCGTGATTACGGCAGACCTCTTCCGTCACGGCGCTTGCGGGGGACGCGCCGTGCCACCTTCCCCAGAGGGGAAGGCTGTCTAACGCTGCCCTCCCCTTTGGGGAGGGTGCCCGCAGGGCAGGTGATCAGCGCCCGCACACAGAAATAAACATTACACATAAATAATTGGGCAAATTCGCATCATTTTGCGAATTTGCCCAATATTTACATACATATAGTAGATTGTACCGCGCGGGCGGCAGATTGCCGCCCCTACGGTCTCACGGTATTCCTTTTATCCTTCCTCCGCCGGGTCGCTCGCGCTCTTCGGCTTGCGCAGCAGGGCCGGGAGGATCGCGCCGGCCGTCACCAGGCCAAGACCGCCGGGGAACAGCTCGCAGACCAGCGCCATCGGATCCGCGCCGATCGACGCGCCTGTCAGCACCTGGTCGGCAACGGCAATCACCAGCAGGAGCATCGCCAGCGTGCGGACCGCGCCGGATTTCAGCCCCCGAGCGTTGAGCCATACGGCCACGGCCATCAGGCACACGGCGGCCAACAGCAGGTCGGCGGCCGCCAGCGCGGGCAGCATCTCGCCCATACGCGGCAGCAGGCCGAGCGCGCAGCCGGGAACCGCCACGAGCAGCGCACCCGTCAGGGGGCGGGTCATGGTCTTCTGCAGCGGCGTCATCTCTTTTTTGCGCAGCCCCTCGGGATTGAAGAGCTCGACAAGCAGATAGCGCCCGAGGCGCACCGCGGTGTCGAGCGAGGTCATGGCAAAGACCGTGACCGTCAGGAGCCACAGCTCGTAGACGACACCGGAGGCCACGACCGCGCCGTCGCCGCCGAGCAGAACGGCAAACAGCGTCGCGAGACCGGCCGCGAAGCCCTGGGCAGGGTTCGCCGCGTCGAAGCCCTCGGGCAGCGTCGCGGCCGCGAGCAGCGCGAGCACCGACACCAGCACCGTCAGCAGCATGCCGCCATAGCCGATCAGCCGGGCGTGCTTTTCGTTGCCGAGCTGCTTGGCGCTGGTACCCGCGGCGACCAGCGCGTGGAAGCCCGAGGCCCCGGTCCCGGCCAGCACCAGTACCAGCGCGCCGCTCCAATTACCGTCGGTCCAGTCCGCGGCCAGCAGCGGCACCGTGAGCGGCGCCTTGCCGCCGAGCGAGGCGCCGACGACCGACACCACGCCGAGCAGCAGCATAGCGCCGAGCAGAATCGCGCTGAGGAAATCGCGGCTCTGCAACAGTGTCCACACCGGCAGCTGCGAGGCCACGACCGCGTAGACGGCGATCAGCGCCACCCACACAAAGGCGGGCAGGTTCAGCCCGAGGTTCATACCGCCGAGCACGCACAGCGCGATACCGACGACGCCGAGGACGACCATTGCGCCCATCGGCAGGTTTTTCCGGTACACGAGGAACGAGAACAGCAGCGCCAGCAGCACAAACAGGATGGCCGTGCTGCCCGAGGCCGCGCCGGCACTGACCTGTGCCTCGCCGAGCGCGACGATGCCGCCGGCCGAGGCAAAGCTGTCAGCCGCCACGGCGGTCAGGAAGGCGACGAACAGTACCAGAACTACGAGGGCGTACACAATGTACAGCTTCTGCGCCCGGGGGCTGACATAGCGCCGCAGCACCTCGCCAAGGGACTTGCCCTCGTGCCGCAGCGAGGCGACCAGCGAGCCGAAGTCCAGCACCGCGCCAAAGATAACGCCGCCCAGCACGCACCACACAAGCGCGCCCAGCCAGCCGGTCTTTGCGGCCAGCACCGGCGCGAAGACGACGAGTGCGCCGGCGATCGAGGCGACATGGTGGCCCAGCAGAATACCGGGCGCGGCGGAAACGTAGTCCTTGCGGTCAAATTTGTCGTAGGCGGGCGTCTCGGCCCCGGGATCGAGCCCCCAGGATTTTTCCCACGAACGTCCGAACAGGACGTAGCATACGATCAGCACCAGCACGGTGCCGAGCAGAATCAGTGCAGCCAGATTAATCCTCTCCTTTTTGCGGATACATACTGTCTTTTATCATACCGACTTTCGGAGCAAAATTCAAGTGTTTTGTCAAAAGGGCCCAGCACACACTGAGCCCCATTATTTTTCAGTTCTCTGTGCCGCGGCGCTTTGGCATCCAGCTGCCCGTAAGGTAGTACACGGCCAGCGCGATCGCCGTCAGCGCCCAGGTGACGGGGTAGGACATGCTGATGCCGACCACCGTGTTCCAGTGCGGCACCACCAGGGCAATCCACAGGATACGCAGCACGCAGACGCCGACCGTCACGATCAGCATCGGTCGCACCGAGTCGCCGACGCCGCGCAGGATGTTGGTGATGATCTCAATAAAGGTCCAGACCACATAGTACGGAACAAAGCACCAGACCATCTCGATCGAGTAGTCGATGACAGCGGCATCCTGGGTAAACAGCCGGAAGCCCCAGGGCGCGAGCGTCAGCAGCACGACCGAGACGACGGCCGAGACGCCCAGATCAAACAGCAGCCAGAGCCGCGCGCCCTTTTTCATGCGGGCGATATCTCCCGCGCCATAGCACTGGCCCACAAAGGTGCACAGCGCCATACCAAAAGAGTTCGAGGTGACCCAGTAGATGCCGTCGAATTTGCCGGTGACGGTCCAGGCCGCCGCGACCGCGGTGCCGAGGCCGTTGACCGAGGTCTGAATGATGATGTTGGAGATCGAATACATCGAACCCTGCAATCCCGCGGGCACGCCGATATACAGGATGCGCCGCAGCGATTTCGGATAAAGCCGCAGACTGCCGAGACGCAGCGGCGGCAGATCGTCCGCAAGGTGGAGACGCCGCAGGAGCAGCACGGCACTGAGCGCCAGCGAGATCACCGTGGCCCAGGCGGCCCCGGCCACGCCCCAGCTGAGCACGGCCACAAACACCAGATCGAGGATGATATTGAGCGTCGCGCAGATACCGAGCGCGATCAGCGGCGTGCGCGAGTCGCCCACGGCGCGCAGGATACCGCTGCACACGTTAAAGAGCAGCACCGCCGCCGTACCCGCGAAATAGATGCGAAGGTAGGACAGCGCGTCGGCAAACACGTCCTCGGGCGTCTGGAGCAGGCGGATCATGGCTCCCGCCAGCAGCAGCCCCAGCACGGCCAGCGCCGCTCCGGCGATCAGACAGAAGGTGACGATCGTGTGCTCGGCCTCGGCGAGCTTATCCTCGTCGTGCGAGCCGTAATACTGCGAGATGATGACCGTGGCCCCGGAACTCAAGCCTGTGAAAAAGCCGATGACCAGGTCGATGATTTTAGCCGGACTGCCGCCGACCGCGGCGAGGGCCGCCGGGCCGACGAAGTTTCCGACGATGACCGCGTCGACCGTGTTATAAAGCTGCTGGAACAGCATACCCAGCAGCACCGGGAAGAAAAAGTGCAGCAGCTTCGGCAGAATGCCGCCCCTGGTGAGATCGTTCGGATTGTCCATACTATACGCCCTCTGTGATTGAAATAATCAGAGGGATTATACTGCCGGCGACAGAAAATGACAAGACGGCAAAAACCACGGATATTCTGCAATAATCCGCGGTTTCTTTAGTCGATATGGAGCCTTGCCGCGAATGGGCGCTGGCTCGCCCCCGCCGCAGGGCGAGGGGCTGCCTCGTTTTGATCGGATGCCGGATCACGGTTTTCCGCTTCTCCGGCGCGGCCTTTACCGTTCCGATTTTAACAGGCCATACCAGCACGCGTCGCAGATCCCCTGATTGTTCCTGTCGGAAGAACGCAGGGTGCCCTCGTATTGCATGCCGCAGTTTTTCATGACCATGCCCGAATGCGGATTTCTCGGGTCGTGGCGGCTCTCCAGGCGATTGGCGCCCACCTCGTCAAAGAAAAACGCCATGACCGCGCTCAGCGCCTCGGTCATGATGCCCCGGTGCCACCAGGCCGCCCCGAGGCAATACCCGATATGTACCTTGGCGACTTTGTCATTCAAATCCACAGCGGAAATACTGCCGATCGGGTCGGGTCCGTGCTCCTTCAGGACGATCGCCCACTGATAATAGTCCCGGTGCGCATACAGGGAGACCCAATCCGTCAACACGTCTCTGCTGACCGTGACATTCGCATGGGCCGGCCACGTCAGATATCTGGTCACCTCGGGGTCGGATGCCCAGTTTCGATACATGGCCTCCGCGTCGTCGATCGTGAATCTGCGCAATACCAGCCGCTGCGTTTCGATCCTCTGTGTTCCGCAGTGTTTCATAGCTTGCCCTCCAAAACCGTATACCTTGCTTTTCGTCCATCGTCAGTATGATTATAGTGAACATATGTTTGTATCGCAAGCTCTTTTCGTAACATGTCTCATTTCCCGTCCCCTTTTCTCTTTTCGAGCGCTTGACTTTGTCCGGCGGGAAAACTATACTGACAGCAAGAACAGAAAATCAAAGGAGGCCGGGAAATGAACACAAAACTGGTTCTCGGCGCGGCCGGGGCGGCCACGGTATCGCTGTCGCTTCTGGCCGCCGCGTCGTGGGAGGCATATCGCACCGTCTTTACGCGCGCCGACTCGAAGCTCCTGGCGCCGTTCGCGCGCAGGCAGTTTGACGACAGCGACTTTCACGTCTGGCGCCGGGCCGGCGCCGAGCGGCTGGAAAAGCAAAAGCGTCAGCTCTATACGATCACATCCTCGCGCGGCGAGCTCCTGCAGGGCTACTACTACCCCACGACCGGCGAGGGTAAACGCATCGCCTTTATCGTGCACGGCTTTCGCTCGAACCACGCGGCGGCCGCGGGCGTGCTGTACGACTTTTACGCCGCGCGCGGCTTTGACCTGTTTACCGTGGACAACACCGCCTGCGGGGCCAGCTTTGGGCAGCATTTCGGCTATGACACCTATGAAAGCGAGGACGCCCTGCGCTGGATCGACTTCCTGCGCGACACCTTCGGCGGGGATGTGGCACTGATCCTGCACGGCTTTTCCCTGGGCGCCTCGACCGTGCTGAAAATGAGCGACCGCTGCGGCGACAATGTGAAGTTTATCATCTCCGATTCGGCCTTCCGCGACGGACGCGAGCAGCTGAAGTACCAGCTCGGGCCGTTGTACGCCCCGGTGCGGGCGATCAACTATATCAAGGCCTATGACCTGCGACAGACCGACGTGAGACCCAATCTTTCGCGCAGCCAGAAGCCGATCCTGTTTGTCCACGGGCTGGGAGACACGGTCGTCCCCGGGCGCAACGGCCCGAATCTGATGAACGACTACCGCGGCCCCTGCGACGCGCTGTTCCTCCCGGAGATCAAACACGTTGAGACGCTTTACCGCGCCGGCGAAGAATACGGGAAAAAGGTGGACGCGTTTATCCGGAAATATGTAAAATAAGCGGGCAGCAGGTTGCCGCCCCGCGTATCAACTGTTCCGCTCGGCCAGCCACTGCTTCATTTCGCCCCAGAGCTCAACGATGCGAAAGCGCAGCTCATAGCCCTCGTCCTGGCGGATCAGGCGCAGATCGTCCATGTTCATCACGCTCTGGACCGCCGGGCTCTCCGCACTGCGCAGACAGAGCGGCGGGAAGACGACACACCACCAGTTGTGCCCCTCGCCCTCTCCGATCGTGACGCGCAGAGACTGATACTCGCCCGCCGGCAAGGCGAAATCGCCGTACTGCCGCAGCGGATAGCGCTCCTGTCCGAGCGTGACCGCGACGCTGCGGCCCTCGCTGGCACTCTCGGCCGCGGTACGGATCCCCTCCAGCTCGGCCCGCACGGTCCCGGCCGCTTCGTCGGCGTCAGCCGCGCCGTCGAGCTTCGCTTCGAGATAGGCGAGCACCGCGTCGCGCACACGGAGCTTCAGGGCCTGCTCGCTCTCGCTGTCGTCCGCGGCGATCACGTGCAGGCGGATCAGACCGTCAGCCAGCGCGCGCTGCCGTCCCTGGGCCCAGCAGGCGGCCAGCAGCGAAAGCGCAAAGGCGCACAGCAGCGCCGCCTCCCAGGTTTTCAGATTTCTTTTTGATTGGAACACAAAAAACACCGCCGATCCTATGGATAATCTTAGTATCGGCGATCTTTCTGTTTTTTAAACCGAAACACCCGTATTATCTCATGACGCAATGTTCGGCAGCACCTTGCCGAGCACGCGCAGCGGCAGCTCCGGCGAGACAAGGATATCCGGGTATTGGGGGTTGAGCGAATGCAGGGCCATCCTGTCCCCGGCGGCGATCAGTTTTTTCAGGTAGGCGTTGCCGTCATAGAGGAAAATGCCGATCTCGCCGGTCATCAGGCTGCGCTGCTGGCGGACCCAGACGGTCTGCCCGTCGTGGAATTCCGGCTCCATCGAATCGCCGGCCACGCGCACGCCGAAGTTGGCGCCGTCCGGCACCTCATCCCCGACATCGACCATCTCATAGTCCTCGCCGTCGAGAAACTGGCCGGTTCCGGCCGAGACAGCCAGGGAATAGAGCGGCAGCGAGCGCAGACGCCGCTCCGGCGTCTCGCGGTTGGAATACAGCCCGCTCTTTTTCAGCAGCTCCACATAGTCCAGCGCCAGCCGACGGCCGCGGCTGTCCAGCCCGGCGAACACGCCTTCGCGTCCGCCGGAGAACGCCGCACGGACATCCTGGATATTCAGCGCGCGGCAGAGCGCCAGAAACTGTCTGGCGTTGGGCAGGGTGCTGCCCTTTTCCCATTTGCTGACGGCCTGATTGGAGACCTCTGTCCCCAGCATGGTCAGTCTGTCGGCAAGCTCGTTCTGGCTCAGCCCCAGCTCCCTGCGCCGCGCCGCGAGGATTTCACCGATCGTTGGCATTCTCCCTGCCCCCTGCTCTCTGTTTTTCCGCTGTCAGCATAGCACATTTAAGATAAAAAATCAAGCAAAAATCTCTTATTTCGATATCCTAGCTACATTAATAGGTGTAAACGCCCCCGCCGATGAACTCGCGCAGCAGCGAGGTCTTCGGCACCAGCGCCTCGTCGATGTGCCCGAACATCTGGATTGCCGGCAGCACCAAGCGCAGCTCGTCATAGCGCTCGATTCCCTCGGGGATCGAACGGAACAGCATCGTGGCCGTCGTGTTGAACACCGGCAGCTCGTAGGGCAGGCTTGTGTCGAACTGGAAGTCTGCCTTATTTTTGAAGGGTGAGATATACAGCTTTTCACCGCGGCGGACGTTGGCCCACATGGCCAGCGTATCGTCCGGGGACGAGCCGCGGAAGTTGTAGTCGCGCACCATGCGGCGCACCAGGCGGAACCAGCTGCGCTTGAATACCATGCTCTCGCCGTAAAACACGTCGCTGCGCGCCGAGATGTACAGCTTGAAGGCCTCGCGGTGGCGCTGCGTAATGCTGCCGTTCAGGGCGTGGATGCCCTCGAAGATCACGACCTCATCGCGCCCCAGCTGAATCGACCGGCTCGACTCCGGCGCGCGGGCGCGCATGGTGAAGTCGTAGCGCGGCAGCTCGATCCGCTCGCCGCGGCTGAGGCGCGTAAAGTGCTCGTTGAGCAGCTCCATATCGAGGCAAAGCGGTGACTCGAGGTCGAGCGCGCCCTCGCTCGTGCGGGGCGTGTCTTCGTCAACGGTACGGAAATAGTCGTCCATGCTGACGTAGTGGGTGCCGATGCCGCGGCGTTTGAGCGCGTCGGCGATCTTCATGGCCGTGGTGGTCTTGCCCGAGCCGGAGGGCCCTGACAGCAGCACGATGGGGCTGTTTTGCAGGTTGCCGATGATGTGCTCCGCCGCCTCGTCGACCAGATTCTGATACCGGGCGTCGCCCTCCTCGATCAGCCCGGCCGGATCGGTCACCAGGCGGTAATTGATGTCACGGAGTTGATAGGACATGCGATTCTCCCCTTTCTTTTGCCTGAAAATATGCTGTGATCTGCTGCTTTTCCGCGCAGCAGCGGTCGATGCTCTGAATGTATTCCAGCGGGTACTTCGGTGCCGTCAGGCGCAGGTTGCGCCCGCCGTCGCGCACGATCAGCTTGGTCGAGCCGCCGCTCCCCATCGCGAGGATGCTGCAGAGCTCCTCCATGATGCAGATATTGTACAGGTTCTCGCTGCCCGGCCTGGCCCAGCCGACATTTTCAAAGCCGCCGGACATGAATTTCTGGCGGTAGAGATAATAGGGGCCGTAAGCCGCGCCGCGCAGCCGTTCCCCGGCCAGATCCAGCATACGCGACACCTCAGCCGCGGTGGGGATAGCCGTGCCCTCGAGCGTCAGACGCGAGCCCTTTTTCAGGCTCAGGGTGTGGACCGTGATATTCTCCGGCGCCAGATCCAGCACGCGGTCCAGTGTGTCGGAAAAGCCCTCGACCGTGTCGCCCGGCAGACCGGCAATCAGATCCATGTTCACGGCGAAGCCGCCGAAGTGCCGCACCAGCTCGAGCGCCGAGACGATATCCGCGGCCGTGTGCCGCCGCCCGATCGTCTCGAGCACGGTGTCGCTCATGGTCTGTGGGTTGACGCTGACGCGATCCACGCCGTGGCGCCGCAGCACTTGCAGCTTTTCCAGCGTGATCGTGTCCGGCCGCCCCGCCTCTACCGTGAATTCGCGCACGGCTGAGAGGTCGTACACCTGTCTCAGCTTTGTACACAGTCGCTCTAACTGTGTCGGGGACAGCGTGGTCGGCGTACCGCCGCCCATGTAGATCGACACCACCCGCAGCCCCAGCGATCGCACCTGGGCCGCCACGGCCTCGATCTCCCGCATCAGCGCGTCCATATAGGGCTCGATCAGCTGCATCGACTTTTCGACGCTCTGGCTGACAAAGCTGCAGTAGGCGCAGCGCGTCGGGCAGAACGGGATACCGACATACAGGCAGACATCCCGGCGCTCGAGCGACCGGATCGCGCGCAGCGTGTGGCGGCTGGTATCGAGGCACAGCGCCGCCCGCTCGGGGCTGACATCGTACTCGGCGATGAAGCGGCGCAGCGCCTCGTCCTCGCCGAGTCCCTGCTCCAGCAGGGTGCACATCAGCTTGCCGGGCCGTACGCCGGTCAGGGCACCCCAGGCCGGGCGGCTGTGTCCTGCCTGCAGCGCCGCGCGGTACATGGCGTTCTTGACAAGCCGCTGACAGATACGGTCCTCAGTCAGGGCGTCGGTCAGCGCGCCGTTGTCAACGCAAGCGCGGCCGTACCAGCGCTGCTCCCCCTGCACCAGTGTGCAGCTGCCGGTGACGCGCTTGGCACCGCGGCTGAGCCGCAGCTCTATGCGCTCGCCCGTCGGCTTCCCCACCGGATACTCGGGCCGCTCCGACGGATAGAGCGTCAGCAGCATCTGCTCGGCAGCGTATTTATACTCATGTCCAATCAGATAGAGTTTCATCACATTCCCCACTCAGATAGAATTTTAGTGCAGATTCTTTGTTGTAATCCCCACTTACACGGTTATATTCGCAGCTGATGCGCCCTTTTCTTTTCCTCTGTTGCTGATTATACCAAAGGTTTCGGAATTTGCCAACGGAGAATGCGTTAATATGACAAAAAATCCGAGATGCTTCAAAAAAGCGCTGGAAATTGGCGGGAAAATGCGCTATACTTTATTTAAACTATAGAGTAGGGGTATTATACAATGTATGCGGTAGGTGAAAAAATAGTATATGGGGAGAACGGTGTCTGCACGGTCGAATCCATCGGTCCCCTGCCGATGGCCGGTATGCCCAAGGATAAGGACTATTATCAGCTGAGCCCTCTGATCGGAACGGGCAGCTTCTTTGCCCCGGTGGACGGCCCGGTATACATGCGCCCGGTGATCAGCCGGGACGAGGCCGAGGCGCTGATCGCCGCGATCCCCGACATCGAGCCCGCGATCTGCAACGACAGCCGCTTCAACCACGTCGACGCCTTCTATAAGGAGCTGTTCCGTCAGCACAGCTGCACGGCGCTGGTCTCGATCGTCAAGGGGCTGCATTCGCGCATGGCCGACAAGAAATCCCGCAGCTCGCGGGCCGAAACGACCATGAAGCGCGCCAAGGATATGCTCCACGGCGAGCTCTCGGTCGCGCTGAATATCGACGTCAAGGATGTCGAGGACTACATCGCCAATCGCATTGCCGAGGCGAATTGACGCCCGGATTGTTACCGAATTGCCTTTCTTTCCGTCAGGGCTTGTATTTCTCCGCCAAAAAGGGTAGAATACCGACAGAACATCACGGTACAATCCGAAAGGAGTTTTTATCATGCAGGAAGTTCTCGATTTTCTGAAAAAGGCCGGCACCTACTATCTGGCCACCGTGGACGAGGGACAGCCCCGCGTGCGCCCCTTCGGCACGATCCATCTCTACGACGGCAAGCTGTATTTCCTCACCGGCCGCAGCAAATCGGTCTCGCGCCAGCTGCACGCGAACCCGCGGCTGGAGCTGTGCGCCTTTCTGGACGGCCAGTGGCTGCGCGTCGAGGCCAGCGCCGCTGTGGACGACCGCCGCGAGGCGAAGCTCAGCATGCTCGAGGCCTATCCCGACTTAAAGGGCAGCTACTCCCCCGACGACGGCAACATGGAGATCTGGTATCTCCGCAACGCCGTTGCGACGCTGAGCTCCTTCACCGAGCCGCCGAAGACCGTGCGGTTTTGATTCATAGCATGTAACACTTTCCTCTTTCCTTTCCATCCGCACAAAAGGAGCGCCCTCTCCGGGACGCTCCTTTTGTGTGGATGGTTCTCGTATCAATTAGGATAGACGGCCCCACAGTCAGAGCCGACTTTTTCACAGCCCCTGTCATCCCGTTCCTTTGATCGCTGAACGGAAGGGGCTGTGAAAAAAGTCCATTCCGGCCGTAGGGGCGGCAACCTGCCGCCCGTGCGGCTCAATCTATTATATTTGTGAATAAGTT
>CACXDT010000221.1 GCA_902766405.1 Oscillospiraceae bacterium | reverse complement strand
CCCCGCCCCCCTTTTGTCTGCTACGCAGACATTTCCCCCGCCGGGGGAATCTTCCTCTGATTTTCCCGTCGCAACGGGAAAAGAGATCAAATAGGTTTTTTCCGGGGACATGCGCCTCGGAAAAAACACTTCTCACGGCGCACGTCCTCGCAAGTTCCGTATCATCTCGCTTTCGTGTTTAATACACAAAAGCTCGCTCACTCCACTGCTCGTCCTTTACAAATTCAAAGCGTCTGCTTTGAATTTGAGAGGAAAACGGAAGGAGCGTATAGGGAGCTTTCCCGGCTCTTCGGAACCGGGGAAGCGGACTGGAGCGAGTTTCGTTTGACGATGCGAGGCGGCTCCCGCAAGCCGAGTGCGCGCAGCGCCGTGCAGCCCCCTGTAACTGTTCAGTCCCCATAAAAGGGGACTGAACAGTTACAGCCGCTTTACATAATATGATTTTTATCCTTGTCATCCCTTTGCTTTTATGGTATTATCAATAAATGTACCATCCAGAACAAGAGACAAGGGGGCGTACGCGCGTGACCGTATGGAATGCGATCATACTTGGCCTGGTGCAGGGGCTGGCGGAGTTTCTGCCGATCTCGAGCTCGGGTCATCTGTCGATCATCAATAACCTGTTCCACCTCTCCACAGCCGAGGAGGGGCACATGCTCTTCGATGTGCTGCTGCACCTGGGCACGCTGGTCTCCATCTGTGTCTGCTACTGGAAGGATCTTGTGCAGATGCTCTATGAGCTGCTGTCCATCGCCGGGGCCGGACCGCTGGGCGGCCAGCGGCAGAGACGCTATCCGGCCGCGCGGCTCTTTTTGCTGATCATCGTTGCGACGCTGATGCTTGCGCTCGTTCTGCCGATCAAGGATATGCTGGAAAAGCTGTACTATAACAGCGTGTTCATCGGCGTCATGCTGATTCTGTGCGGCTTTATGCTCTATGTGTCCGACCGGATGACGCCTGGCACCAAGACCGAGACCAATATGAGCCTGCTCGACGCCATGCTGATCGGTGTTGCGCAGTGTGTGGCGGTGATCCCCGGCATCAGCCGCAGCGGCACCACGATCACCGCGGGGATAGCCACGGGCCTGCGGCGTGACTTCGCCGTCAAATTCTCGTTTCTGATGTCGATGCCGGCCGTACTCGGCGCGAACATCCTCAGCCTGATCGACGCCTTTCAGGAGGGCGTGGACTGGTCGAATCTCCCGGCCTATCTGATCGGCATGGCCGTCGCCATGGTGACGGGTATTCTTGCGATCCGGCTGATCCGGCGCATCAGCGAGAGCGGCCGCTTTGGCGGCTTTGCCTATTACTGCTGGGTCGTCGGCACACTGAGTATTATATTGACTATGATTTTCTGATTATGATAGAAAGGACAGCCTTATGGCAAACAGCGCATCCACTTCAAAAAAGAAAAAAACCGGAAAACCCGCGGCGGCGAAAAAGACCGCGGCTACCCAAAAGCGCCAGCCAAAGCCTCCCGCCGAGCCAACACCGCCCGCCCCGCCGCGCCGGCGCGAGATCGCCGGCGCGCTGTTTGCTCTGCTCGGCGTCATGCTGATCATCTGCATCTTCAACGACGAGGGCAGCGTCAACGTCTTTTTCACGCGCTACTTCAAAATGCTGCTGGGCTGGGGCTTCTGGGCAGTCGCGCCGGCGTGTCTCGCCGTGGGTTGGACGCTTTTCTTCCACCACGGCCGCCCCGTGTCCTTCCGTGTGTTCTGCCTGCTGATGCTGCCGGTGCTGTTCGGCACGATGGCACACCTGCTCTACGGCGAGGATGTGGGGCCGGATTTCGAGATCACCGCCCTCATCGGCGAGCTTGCCGTCAGCGGTGCTGCGCTCAATTCCGGCGGCGTCATCGGCGGTCTTGCCGCCATCGGGCTCGAGAGCGCGTTCAGCCTGGTCGGCGCGTTTGTTATATTGTTTGTGCTTTTCGCCGCTTTCCTGATCTGCGGCCTGCGGATCGACATTACCGGTATGGCCGATAAGCTTAAGGAGCGCGCCACCGCGCCCTACGAGCCCGAGCCCGAAGCCGAGAAGGCTGAGACTACCGACCCCGCGCCCAAGACCGCACCTGTTCGACAGAGCGCACAGCCCAGGCGCGCAAAGCCGCCCCGCCCGACTGTCACATCGGCGTCGATGATCGACATTCCGCTCGGTGAGGACGATGAGCCGCTGCTCCCGCGCGGCGAGCTTCGCGACAGCGCTTCCGCAGCGCAGGACGAGAGGACAGCGGCCGCGAAGGCCCGCGTCCGCCGCAAGACCGAGGAGCCGCCGAAGGTCGAGCATGTCGACTTCGACGAGCCCCTGCCCGTGGAGGAGCTGCAGCCCGACTGGGCCCGCCGCGAGAGCCGCCCGGTCAGGACTGAGAAGGCTGTACCGGCTCCGAAAGCGGCCAAACGCGCAGCCCCTGTCCGCACGGCGGAGATCAGCGATCCTCCCCGGAGTGAGGCGAAGAAGCTGGCAAAGAAGGAGCTGGCGGCCGAAACGCAGGCCATCTCCGACGCGATCCAAGCCTCCGACGCCCAGACGGGCTACGAGTTCCCGCCGTTGAGCCTGCTGCGGGCCGGCTCCGGCGCTGTGGTCGACGGCCGCGACGAGATCCAGACGAACCGCGAACGGCTCGAGGGCGCGCTCCACAGCTTCAATATCTCCGCCGCCATCGTCGGCGTCATCCGCGGCCCCACCGTCACGCGCTATGATATCGAGCTCGAGCAGGGCGTCAAGCTCTCTCGCGTCACAAACCTCGCGGGCGATCTGGCGCTGGCGCTCGGCGTCGTCAACGTGCGTATCGCGCCAATCCCCGACAAGATCTCCACGGTCGGCATCGAGGTGCCGAATAAGATCGTCAGCACGGTCTATCTGCGCGATATTCTGGGCTCCGAGCGCTTCCAGACGGCCAAGTCCAAGCTGAGCTTTGCGCTCGGCAAGGACATCGGCGGCGACGCGATCGTCGGCAACATCGCCAAGCTGCCGCACCTGCTGATCGCCGGCACCACCGGCTCCGGCAAGTCGGTCTGCATGAACAGCCTGATTTTGTCGCTGCTCTATAAGGCGCGGCCCGACGAGGTCCGATTGATCATGATCGACCCGAAGATGGTCGAGCTCGGCATCTACAACGGCATTCCGCACCTCTATGTGCCCGTCGTCACCGACCCGAAGAAGGCCGCCGGCGCCCTGCAGTGGAGCGTGGTCGAGATGCGCAAGCGCTACCGCCTCTTCTCCGAGGCCGGTGTGCGCGATCTGGAAAACTACAACAACCACTGCCGCGCAAACGGCGAGGAGACCATGCCGCAGATCGTCGTTGTCATCGACGAGCTGGCCGATCTGATGATGATCGCCTCGAAGGAGGTAGAAGAGAGCATCTGCCGCGTGGCCCAGATGGGCCGCGCCGCCGGTATCCATCTGGTCATCGCCACACAGCGCCCGTCCGCGGATGTCATCACGGGCCTGATGAAGGCCAACATCCCCAGCCGCATCGCCTTTGCGGTCTCGTCCGCGATGGAGAGCCGCATCATCCTCGACCAAGGCGGAGCGGAAAAGCTCGTCGGTATGGGCGATATGCTGTTCAGCCCGATCGGCATCGGCAAGCCGCGGCGCATCCAGGGCGCCTTTGTCTCTGACGAGGAGCGCGAGGAGGTCGTCAGCTTTATCAAGGAGCACGCCGGTCCCGCCGACGATACCCAAAGCGCAGAGATCGGCGAATACATGGATAATGCCGCCAACAAAGAGGACGGCAAGGGCTCGAAGGGCTCGGCGTCGTCTTCGTCCGGCGAGAGCGACAGCGCTCTCGGCAGCGAGTACGACGAGATGCTGCCCCAGGCGGTCGAGGCCGTGCTGGAGATGAAGCAGTGCTCGGTCTCGTCCCTGCAGCGGCGCGTCAAGTTGGGCTATTCCCGCGCGGCCCGCATCGTCGATCAGATGGAGGAGCTCGGCATCGTCGGCCCCTACGAGGGCGCCAAGCCCCGCACGGTGCTGATCGACCGCGACGGCTGGCACAGCATCCAGGTGCAGCTTGGCCTGGCCAACGACGACGATCTCGAGCTGGCCCAGACCATGAGCCGGGACGCCGAGGACAGCTATGACAGTGAACTGTGACAAGGGCGATTGATTTCGCCCTTGTCCTATTGAGGAGACATTATGGAAGCATTTCATCCGCAGATGGCCCCGGCGGAGGTGGGGCGGATCAGCATGCTCGGCCTTGCGCATGTGGGCGACGGGGTCTATGAGCTGCTGGTGCGCACGCGCCTGTGCACCGAGGGGCACCAGGCTATTGCCGACCTGCACCGCTCGACCGTGAAGCACGTCAACGCTCCGGCCCAGGCCGCGGCCGCCGGGCGGATCCTCCCGCGGCTGAGCGAGGAGGAGCTGGCGGTCTATAAGCGCGGCCGCAACACCAGGACGCACGGCGTGCCGAAGCGTGCCGATGTCGGCGAATACCACGCGGCGACGGGGCTCGAGGCGCTGTTCGGCTGGCTGTATCTCAGCGGCCGCGCCGAGCGCTGCGCGGAGCTGTTTGATTTTATCTGGGAGGGGGAGGAGCATGGCGCTTGACGCGATCTGTCTGACCGGCCTGTGCCGCGAATTATCCCACCGTCTGATCGGCGCGAAGATCGACAAGGTGCAGCAGCCCGAGCGGGATATCCTGCTGTTCTCGCTGCGCACCGGGGAGGGCAATAAGAAGCTGCTCGCCGCGGCCGGCACCGGCAATGCGCGCGTGCACTTCACAAAGCTCTCATTCGAAAACCCGGCCGAGCCGCCGATGTTCTGCATGCTGCTGAGAAAGCACCTGACCGGCGCGCGCATTGCCGCAATCGAACAGCCCGAGGGCGAGCGTATGCTGCGCCTTGTGCTGGACACGCACGATGAGATGGGCGACGAGACGCAAAAGCAGCTCATTGTCGAGATGATCGGCCGCAGCAGCAACGTGATCCTGGTTGGCCCGGACGGGCGCATCCTCGACTGCATGCGCCGCTCGGACTCCGCCGGTGAGGGGGCGCGCAGTCTGCTGCCCGGTATGCTCTACCGCCTGCCGCCCGGACAGGATAAGCTCAGCTTTTTTGCCTCGACGGAGGAGCAGAGGCGCGCGCTGATAGCATCTGCCGACCGGACAAGGCCGGTCGACAAATGGCTGCTCGACAGCTTTTCCGGGCTCTCGCCGCTGATCTGCCGCGAGCTCTCGGAGCGCTGTGGCGAGGATTATGAAACACTGAGCGAACAGCTCACGGCCCTGCGCGAGCTGATCGACGCCGGAGATTTTCAACCGACCCTTTTGACTGAGGACGGAAAGCCCCGGGACTTCAGCTTCCTGCCGATCCGCCAGTACGGCACGGCCGTGCAGCAGGAGAGCTTCCCGGATTTTTCGAGCCTGCTGGACGCTTTTTATGCCCGGCGCGACCGGGCCGAGAGCCAGCGCCGCCGCAGCCACGAGCTGACACGGCAGATCAAAACCGCGCGCGACCGTCTCGCCCGCAAGCTGATTGCCCAGGGGGAGGAGTACCGGCGCACCGAGGGCCGCGAGGAGATCCGGAAGACCGCCGAGTTGATCACGGCCAATCTCTATCGGCTCCGCCGCGGCGACAGCGAGCTCGTCTGCGAGGACTATTACACCGAGGACTGCCCGACCGTGCGTATTCCGCTCGACCCGCTGAAAACGCCGCAGCAGAACGCCGCGGCGATGTATAAGGAATATAACAAGCGGAAGGCCGCCCGCGCCCACTTAGAGGGCCTGATCGCCGAGGGCGAGCGGCAGCTGGACTATTTAAACTCCGTGCTCGAGGAGCTGGCGCTGGCCGAGAGCGAGAAGGATATCTCGGATATCCGCCGCGAGCTGACCGAGACCGGCTATCTCCGCTGCCCCAAGGGGGGCAAGCCCGACCGCGGCCGCCCGCAGGCGCCGCTGCGCTTTGTCTCGGACGATGGGCTGGAGATCCTCGTCGGCCGCAGCAATATCCAGAATGACGAGCTGACGACGAAAACAGCCCGCCGCACCGACTTCTGGCTGCACACGCAGAAGGTCCACGGCAGCCATGTGATCCTGCGCTGTGACGGCATCGAGCCGCCGGCGAGAAGCCTTGAGCAGGCGGCGTCCCTGGCCGCGTACTATTCGCAGGGGAGAGAGAGCGGCAAGCTGCCGGTCGATTACACCATGGTGCGCTTTGTCCGCAAGCCCTCCGGGGCCATGCCCGGGAAGGTCATCTATACCGAGTATAAAACCATCCTCGCCGAGGCAGACGAAAAGCTGACGGAGCGGCTGAAAAAGGGATAATTGCCGACCTGTATCCTGTTCTCAGATAAAATCCCCATGCGCTATTCTGTGCGCCACAATCAATGAAGGCGTACAGCGCAGGGGGATTTCGTTTTTGATTTACAATCCGTTTTATTGGACACTCCCTGTGCTATTCTGGTTACAGAAAACACAGGGAGGTCATTGACAATGAAAGGATATTTTACCGCGCAGGGCTATTATGGAAATGTGAACGGAACGTATGTGCTCTTTGCCTCGGAGTCGGAGTACTATGAGGCCATGGAGGATTAAAACGGATACTCTCCGCTGAAGTATCCGTTCAGGAAGATCTGCGCCAGACTGTGCGGCCGGATGTTGTTTTTCGCCTCTTCGACCGTAAAGCAGCTCCAGGAGTCGATCTCCCAATTCGGGTGCGGGCAATCCTCGGCCACGGTGACCGTGAAATTGAGCATCAGGGTGTTGCTGCGTTCGTAGTAGTGGCTGCGGTTGAAGCGCATCGCGGTCACGGTAAAGCCCATCTCCTCCTGGATCTCGCGCCGGACGGCGTCCTCGGCGTCCTCGCCCTGGTTGACATAACCGGCCACCAGCACATAGGTGGGCTTACCGTACTGCTTGATGAGGTAGACACGGTCCTTCGCCTCGTTGAGAATGATGGCGCTGATGGCCGTGTTGAACACCGGGTAGCGAAAATCGCCGCAGTTGTCGCAGTAGGGGATCTCGCGCTCCTCGGTCTCGTGATATTTGAGATGCAGCTTCCCGCCGCATTCCATGCAGTAATTCATTTCCAATGTGATCATCTCCGGCAGTTACTATAGCACAAATCCTGAAAAGTGTCGATTGCTTTCGGTAAAAACATGTGATATACTCTATCCATACCAAAAACCGGGAGGATTACTCTATGAAAAAACTGAAAAAGCTTGTCAAATGCCTGCTTCTGTTGGCACTTGTCGCCTGCGGCGGCTATCTCGCCTACACCAATCGCGACAAGATCAAAAAATGGTATTTTGGCTAATGCTTGCCGTCCCGGATTTGTGATCCGGGACGGCAGTTCTATCTTTATAGCAGCTATTTCCCCAGCTCCCAGAACGCCACGGCAGAGGCGGCGGCGACGTTCAGCGAATCGACGCCGTGGGACATCGGGATCATGACTGTATAGTCACAGTGCGCGATCGTCTCGCCGCTGAGCCCGTCGCCCTCGGTGCCGAGGACGATCGCGAGCTTTTCCTCGCGGTGAAGACGCTCGTCACGGATAGAAAGCGAGTCTCTGCGCAGCGCCATCGCACAGGAGCGAAAGCCCAGCCGCCGCAGCGCGGACAGGCCAGGCTCGGGCCAGGGGGCGTATTCGCCCGTCATATAGGTCCAGGGCACCTGAAAGACGGTGCCCATGCTGACGCGCACCGCGCGCCGGTACAGCGCATCGCAGCACGCCGGCGTCAGCAGCACCGCGTCCATGTTCAGCGCGGCGGCCGAGCGGAAAATGGCCCCGAGATTGGTTGGGTTCATAATGTCCTCCAACACCGCGATCCGGCGCGCCCCGGCACAGATCTGCTCCACGGTCGGCAGCGGACGCCGCCGCATGGCACACAGCACGCCGCGCGTCAGTGGGAAGCCGGTCAGCTGTGTCAGCACCGGCAGGGGAGCGGTATAGATCGGGATATCCCCGCAGCGCTCAATGATGCCGGCGGCCTGCCCCTCAATGTGCTTGCGCTCCAGCAGCATCGACACCGGTTGGAACCCCGCGTCCAGGGCCCGGTCGATGACATTGGGGCTCTCGGCGATGAAAAGACCGTTTTCGGGATCGGCGCGGTTGACAAGCTGGTTTTCGGTCAGGCGCGCGTACACATCCAGCTCCTGCGCGGCGAAATCCGTGATCTCGATGATATTCGGCAATGGTTTTTCCTCACTTTCGATCGTTCTGTTGCGGATGATACCGTAAGGCCGAAGGACTTACGGTATCATTCGCCATGTTTTTCGGTTGCCGCGCGAGCGGCGAGAAAAACGGCGTGAAATCACATATACTAAGCGCTTCTGCGCTTATGGCGCTGTGAAAAAACCCGGTATTGCCGTAGGGGCGGCAACCTGCCGCCCGTGCGGTACAATTTGCGATATTTACAGATTGGTTT
>CACXDT010000220.1 GCA_902766405.1 Oscillospiraceae bacterium | reverse complement strand
CTTAATCTTTCTTATCACAGGAGATGGCTATGGATTTTACACTGATCAACAGCTTTGTGGCCGTGGCCGACGAGGGGAGCTTTTCCGCGGCGGCGAAGCACCTGTTTCTCTCGCAGCAGTCGCTCTCGAAGCAGGTCGCGCGGCTGGAGGAGGAGCTCGGCACCACGCTGCTGGTGCGCAGCCGCCCGCTGCACCTGACGGCCGACGGCCGTCTCTTTTTGCAGACAGCGCGGGAGATGCTGCGGCTCAAGGCGGAATACGAGGAGAACGCCAGTCACGGCAACGGCGCGGAGAAGCAGCTGTACGTCGGCATCGAGCACACGCTGGCCCGCTCGCTGCTGCCGCGGATTTTGCCGCAGTACCTGCGCGAGCACCGCGACACCTATGTCCGCATCACCGAGGAGAGCCCGGACGCGCTGGAGAAGGCCGTGAGCTATGAGGGTGTCGATCTCGTGATCGGCTCGATCCACAACCCGCCGTCGAGCTATCAGACCGTGCCGCTGTGCAAAAAGGAGCAGCTGCTGGTGGTGCCGAAGGCGATCCTGGATGAGCTCGGCGGCCGCGAGGCCGACGCGCTTCGCCAGCAGTTTTCCGTGTCGGCGGATATGCGCTTTTTCGAGAAGGCCCCGTTCATCCGCCAGCCGCGCGACTCCTCGGGCGGGCGCAGCCTTTCAAACTACTGTAAATATTATAGTATCGCGCCGCGCTTTGTGTGCGAGGTCACCAATGTGGAAAACGCCTTCCAGCTGGCGGTGTCGGGGCTCGGTGTGCTGGTGTACGCGAAATTATTCTGGGATACGATGCCGCAGAAGGTTCAGCGCGACTATCTGGAGCTCGTGGATGTCTTTCCCCTGCCCTATCTGCCCGACACCGACAAGGTCTGCGCCTACTACCGCCGCGGCGAAGAAGCCAACGGCAGCACGCAGGAGCTGCTGGCTCTGTTCACAGCCTTTTTTGAAGACTACGAACAGGGACGACTATGGTCGAATAACAATCAATAGGGTATGATACCGCACATGGAAAAACAAAAATATGCCCTGGCCGCGTTTGACCTGGACGGCACGCTGCTGGATGACAAAAAGAATATCCCGCCGGAGAATCTCCGTATGCTGCGCCGCGCGGCCGAGGAAGGACTGCTGCTGGTGCCGGCCACGGGGCGCATCCCCGCCGGTATGCCCGAGGAACTGATGCGCCTGCCGATCCGCTACGGCGTGCTCGTCAACGGCGCCATGCTCTACGATTTTGAGCGCGGCGAGACGATCGCGCGTGAGGAGATCCCGCTCGAGCGCGCGCTCGAGATCATCGACTATATGGACACGCTGCCGATCTCCTACGACTGCTATTTTCACGCCTGGGGCTATATCGACCGGGAGAAGCTTGCGCGGGTCGAGGAGTATATCCGGGATCCCGGCATCTTAAAGCTGGTACACACGCTGCGCACGCCGGTGGACAGCCTGCGGCAGTATCTCAGCGAGCAGGGCGACAGCGTCCAGAAGCTGCAGATGTACTTCCGGAGCGAGACCTTCCCGCTGCGCGAGCGGCTGCTGCGCGAGCTGCCGGCCCTCTGGCCGGACATCTCGGTGACGAGCTCGCTGCCGATGAATATCGAGCTCAACGCCGCCTCGGCCAACAAGGGCCACACGCTGCTGACGCTGTGCGAGCGGCTCGGCATCGACCGGAAAGCCACCGTCGCCTTCGGTGACGGGAGCAACGACAGCTCGATGCTCCGCGCCGCCGGTCTCGGCGTCGCGATGGGCAACGCCGTCGACGAGGTCAGGGCCATCGCCGATGTCGTCACCGTGAGCAATAACGATTCCGGCGTGGCGAAGGTGCTGCGGGAGATCCTGTAGTGTACCGGAGTTGTTTCATTTACGGTTTCTATCGTGGAACAGGGGATCGTCCCACTGTTCCACGCAATTCCTGCGCGGGCCGATGTCTTGTTTGCCTTCCCCTTCGAGGGCATTGTGCCCTTCACGGGTAGAAGGTGTCAGCCGCCGATCTCACGCGAGGCGGATGACGGATGAGGTGTCACCGCCACGTCCTGTACGAGGCTGGTCAAAGGCGGAGAGCTCCACCTCATCCGCCCCAGTTTGCGAACTGGGGCAGGCGCTGTGAAAAAACCCGGTATTGCCGTAGGGGCGGCAACCTGCCGCCCGTGCGGTACAATTTGCGATATTTACAGATTGGTTT
>CACXDT010000219.1 GCA_902766405.1 Oscillospiraceae bacterium | reverse complement strand
GTCGACGTGCTGCAGAAGCTCGTGGACGCCGGCAATACCGTGCTTGTGATCGAGCACAACCTGGACGTGATAAAGACGGCCGACCGCGTGATCGACCTGGGTCCCGAGGGCGGCGACGGTGGCGGGCGCCTCGTGTGCTACGGCACGCCCGAGAAGGTCGCGGCGTGCAAGGAGAGCTTCACGGGCACATACCTCGCCCGCATCCTCGAGCGTGACCGTGCCAGGCAGCGCTCGCGCGCGCAGTCGTAGGGCGACGGGAGCGGGCGGGCCCAGGAAGCGGTAGGCGCGCCCCACATGAAGGCGCAGGTAGACAAGAAGTAGTTGACGGGGCGGCCGCGCGATGCGGTCGCCCGTTACGTCACATGCCCCATGCGGCCTCTGAGCGCGGGCAATCCGTATCGTATGCCCCCGCCTGAGCAGGGTGGGCCCTGTCGCGGTATGTAAGTAAATATGGGTTGACTTATAAGTTAGCTACGTCTAAATTTAGAAGTTGCAGACGACTTACTTTGAAAGGCGGAACCCATGCCCCTCACGCTCCTACAGCCCGGCCAAAGCAGCATCATCACGCGCATCGGGGGAAAGCCCGAGGTGCGTCAGTTCTTGGAGGGGCTCGGCTTCGTCGTGGGGACGCCCGTCACGGTCGTCAGCCAGACCTGCGGCAACGTGATCTGTGCCATACGCGACACGCGCGTGGCCATCAGCAGCCAGATGGCGGCCAAGATCTACGTATAGCCACAGCGTGCAGTCGCAAGTAGTGTGTGGGCCCGACGTCGTGGCCCCAACTGAAGGGAAGGAGCTCTCATGACATTGAAGGATGCCGCGGTCGGTCAGACGGTGAAGGTGGTGCGCCTCACCGGGACGGGTCCCGTGAAGCGCCGCATCATGGACATGGGCATCACCAAGGGTCAGACGATATACGTGCGCCGGGTGGCCCCGCTCGGAGACCCCCTGGAGGTCACGGTGCGCGGATACGAGCTCTCGGTCAGGAAGGCCGACGCTCAGATGGTCGAAGTCGAGGAGGTGGCATAAGTCATGGCAGGTCTGACGATTGCCCTTGCGGGCAACCCCAACTGTGGCAAGACGACGCTGTTCAACGCGCTCACGGGTTCAAACCAGTATGTCGGCAACTGGCCCGGCGTCACGGTCGAGGAGAAGCATGGCAGGCTCAGGGGTCACGACGACGTGACCATCGCCGACCTGCCGGGCATCTACTCCCTGTCGCCCTACACGCTCGAGGAGGTCGTGGCCCGCAATTACCTGATCGACGAGCGGCCCGACGTTGTGCTGAACATCGTCGACGCGACGAACCTCGAACGCAACCTGTACCTGACGACGCAGCTCGTTGAGCTCGGCATCCCGACGGTCGTGGCACTGAACATGATGGACATCGTCCGCAAAAACGGCGATCAGATCAACAGCAAGGAGCTCTCCCGCCAGCTCGGCTGCCAGGTCGTCGAGATCTCGGCCCTGAAAAACGACGGCATCGACGCCGCCGTCAGTGCCTGCGTCACTGCGGCCGGCGGGAGGATGCTGCCGCAGCACAGCTTCTCCGGCGCGGTCGACCACGCGCTGGCCCATATCGAGGAGGCCGCGCTCGATGCGGTTCCCGAGGAGCAGAAGCGCTGGTTTGCCGTCAAGCTCTTCGAGCGTGACGAAAAGGTGCAGGGCAAGCTGAACCTCTCCGAGAGCGTCAAAGCCCATATCGAACAGGACATCCAGGCCTGCGAGAAAGAACTCGACGACGACAGCGAGAGCATCATCACCAACGAGCGCTATATCTACATCGCGGGCGTGATCAAGGCCTGCTATAAGAAAAAGAACAAGGGGCAGATGTCCGCCTCGGATAAGATCGACCGCATCGTTACCAACCGTTGGCTGGCGCTGCCGATCTTCGCGGTCATCATGTGGCTCGTCTATGCCGTCAGCATGGGCTCGTCGATCGCCGACGGCGGCATCGGCCTCGGTACGTTCCTGACCGACTGGGCCAACGATGTGCTCGGCGGCGCATGGCTCACCGACGGTTCGCGGGCCATCCTCGAGGGCTGGGGCGTCGCGGACTGGCTGGTCGGCCTGATCTCCGACGGCATCCTCGCCGGTGTCGGCGCGGTGCTCGGCTTCGTGCCGCAGATGCTGGTGCTGTTCCTGTTCCTCTGCTGCCTCGAGGATTGCGGCTATATGGCCCGTATCGCCTTTATCATGGACCGTATCTTCCGCAAATTCGGCCTCTCGGGCAAGAGCTTTATCCCGATGCTCGTCGGCACCGGTTGCGGTGTGCCCGGCGTTATGGCCTCGCGCACGATCGAGAGCGAGCGTGACCGCCGTATGACGGTCATGACGACCTGCTTCATCCCCTGCGGCGCGAAGATGCCCATCGTCGGCCTGATCGCCGGCGCCCTGTTCGGCGGCTCGAGCTGGATCGCCACCGGCGCCTACTTCATCGGCGTCGCCGCGATCATCATCTCGGGCATCATGCTCAAGAAGACCAAAATGTTCGCCGGCGATCCCGCGCCCTTCGTCATGGAGCTGCCGGCCTACCACGTGCCGTCCCTCGGCAACGTGCTGCGCGGCACCTGGGAGCGCGGCTGGTCCTTTATCAAGCGCGCCGGCACCGTCATCCTGATCTCCTCGATCGTGCTGTGGTTCCTGCAGGGCTATGGCACCGTCAACGGCAAGTTCGGCAATGTCGACGCCCTCTATGAAGACGAGAGCATCGCGACCGAGGCCTATATCGAGAGCAAGGCCCAGGAGATGGGCGTCCCCGTGGAAGAGGTCACCGCCATGGACGACTCGATCCTCGCCGATGTGGCCCGTCCCGTGTCTGTGATCTTCAAGCCGCTGGGCTTTGGCTCCTGGCGTCCGACCGTCGCCACCGTCACCGGCCTGATCGCCAAAGAAGAGGTTGTCGGAACCTTCGGTGTGTTGTATAATTACGAGGCGGAGACCGAGGACGACGAGCTCGACGAAGAGGGCTCGCAGATCTGGGCAAATGTCGCGGACGACTTTGGCAGCTTCTCCGGCGGCCACGGCAGGCTCGCCGCCTTCACCTTCATGGTGTTCAACCTGCTCTGCGCCCCCTGCTTTGCCGCCATGGGCGCCATCCGGCGCGAGATGAACAACGCGAAGTGGACCTGGTTTGCCATCGGCTATATGTGCGTGTTCGCCTATGCCGTCGCGCTGATCGTCTGGCAGCTCGGGCTGCTGTTTGCCGGTTCGGTCAATATACTCGGTCTGATTGTGGCTGTCGCGCTGCTCGGCGCGATCGGCTACCAGCTGTTCCGGCCGTATAAGGAGAGCGTTACGCTCGCCGCGTAAAAAGAGCATACAGGGGCTCAGAAAAAGTTTGAAATTGTGGTTTCTAGCGTAGGGGCGGCTATACCCGCAGGGCACGCAGTTAGCCGCCCGTGCGCGGAAATTTTCGAAATCGCCCAACTGATTCGAAAATATGAAAAATCGCACCGCACGGGCGGCAGATTGCCGCCCCTACGGGAATACCAGATTTTTTCGCAGTCCTTGCCGGTTCGCGGTTTTGACCGGACCGATGGAAGGAGGATTTCCCATGCTCAGCTGGCTGTCTGCCAATCTTGTCAATATCGTTCTGATCGCCGTCATCGCGCTGGTCTGCTTTTTCGTGATCCGCGGTATGCTGCGCGATAAAAAGGCGGGAAAAAGCGCCTGCGGCGGAAGCTGCGCCGGCTGTGCCGGCTGCGGCGCACGGACAGGGGAGCGGCCTGTGCTCCATATCCCCGGGGAGGAAAAGCTATGATCCGTACAACAGCCAAAATCAACGGCATGATGTGTTCGATGTGTGAGGCGCATATCCAGGACGCGATCCGCAGGGCCTTTCCCGTCAAGTCGGTTAAGGCCAGCCACACAAAAGGCGAGGCCGTGATCGTCAGCGAGTCGCCGATCAGCGAAGCGGCGCTGCACGCAGCCATCGACCCGACCGGCTACACGCTCGGCGCAGTCAGCGCCGAGCCCTATGAGAAAAAGGGATTCTCCTTTTTCAGAAAATCATAAAAAAGGGATTGACAACAGGAGTTAGATGTGTTAAACTACGAGCTGTCAAGAACAGAACAGCAGGGCGATCCCCCCACAAGGGGATCTGTTCTGAGACATGAAGTTAGATGTTTCTAACTTTGCTCTGCGAATCTGATTGCTGCCTCCTTTCTATTCTCCCCTTTCACCTCACTTCACTTCCATTACGCACACACACAACGAAACGGCGCGCCTCCTCGGGACAAGGAGACGCGCCGCTTTGTGTTCCCATGTGCAACTACACAGTCTTGCCTTAAGCAGGGAGAGTTCAGAGGGGGAACGCCTCTGATTTTTCGCCTCGGAAGGCGAAAAACAATTCAAATCTGTTTTTTCCGAGGACATGCGCCTCGGAAAAAACTCTTCTCACGG
>CACXDT010000218.1 GCA_902766405.1 Oscillospiraceae bacterium | reverse complement strand
TCGTGCAGGTGGATGTCGCAGTTGCGGTGGGCGTTCGCGATCTCCTCGTCATAGACCTCGCTGAGCCAGTAGTTGGCCGTGATCGCGCCGGAGTTCGAGAGGATCAGGCCGCCGACGGAATAGGTGACCGTGGAGTTCTCCTTGACGCGCCAGTCGGAGATGTTGAGGTACTTGTCCACGGTCTCCTTGTAGTCGAGATAGGAGTTGCGGGTGTTGCGGATTCTCTCGCGCTGCTTGCGGTAGAGGATATAGGACTTGGCCACGGTCTCGTAGCCGCCGCGGCTGAGCACGGTCTCGACGCTGTCCTGGATATCCTCGACGGCGACCTTGCCGTCCTTGATCTTTTTCAGGAAATCCGCGGAGACCTTGAGCGCCAGAAAATCGATGACGCTGTCGTTATAGTCGGTATGGGTGGCCTCGAAGGCCTTTTTCATGGCGGCTGCGATCTTGGTGATGTCAAACTCCACAACCTGGCCATCGCGTTTTACTACCTGATACATGTTTCTCTCCTCTTTGTGTTCGTTGTTCTCTGTTCCTGACACTAATCGACCCCGCGCAGCTTCACGCAGGGCAGCACCTCGGCCACCTGGTCGCGCAGGGCGCGCATCTCGCTGTCGCTGTAGGCGGAAAGGCCGTCTGGGCGGAGCACGTCGCCGGAATCCTTATACTGCTGGAGATAGTATTCCCGCGCGCCCTCGATCCATCCGGCCGCCTCGCAGAGGCTCTCCGCCGTGTGCAGGCCTCTGACCACCGTGGTGCGGAACTCATAGGCCACGCTGCCCTCCAGCAGATAGTCCTTCGAGCGCTCGATCGCGCTGATGTCCAGCGCTTTGAGCCCGACAGTCTTCGCGTACAGTGCCGGCGGGTTCTTGATGTCCATCGCCACGCGGTCCACAAGCCCCTCCTCCACGACGGCGCGCAGCGCGTCGGGGAAAGAACCGTTCGTGTCGAGCTTGATGCGATAGCCCAGCGCGCGGATCTTTCGCAGCAGCTCGGGCAGGTCGGGGTGCAGCAGCGGCTCGCCGCCGGTGATGGCGACGCCCTCTAAAATGCCCTGCCGCTTCCTGAGAAAGGCCAGGACTGTCTCGGCCCCGTCCGGGTCGCCGTCCAGCCGCTCGGGCAGCACCAGGCTTGCGTTGTGGCAGAAGGGACAGCGGAAGTTGCAGCCGCCGGTGAAGACCGTACAGGCCACCGTTCCCGGGAAATCCAGAAGTGTCAGTTTTTGAAGACCGGAAATCAGCATGGACGGCTGTCCTCCTTTTTTCGTACGGGCGCTATCATACCTCGCCACAGCCGCCTTGTCAAGAGGGGAAACACAAAATATTGGATTTTATCCGCTTTGTTACCGATTCGTCCACAAAATATAGTGTATTTCATATTTTTGTTTCTTTTCAATTCAAGCCGTTTAACAGCCGCGGAAAGCGACCTGTTCCCGGCCATTTCCGCAGGGGCCGGGAACTTTCCCCACCCCTTTGCCGCGTCTGGACAGGCCTCGCGCTTGCGTTTGTGCTCCCGCTGCGCCACAAGATATAGTTACCGGCTTGCTTAAAACAAGGGGCGGCGTTTCATTCAGGTGAAGCAGTGTCCAATATGACTGTAGGGGCCGACGCCCTCGGCGGCCCGGCGCAGAGACGGCCCATGCAGATCAAAACGATTATGGGCGGATACGCATAAAATCGGTGCGTATTCGCCCATAATTGCCATATACACTTCGATGCTGCTGCCGGGCTGTCGAGGACGCCAGCCCCTACGGCTGTTCCGGCATCTCTCTCCTCAATGCGCCTCGTCCCCTGTTTGGAGACTGCCCGCTTATTCTTCGATGAACGGAATTCTCTGTAGATCAGGCGACAGCATAAAGCGTTCTCCTTTCTTCGTTTACCGCATTGCGGAAAGCGGTTTCACTGGGCATTTGTGTGGGCTGCGTGAAGGAGCTGAGTGTCAGCAGATCCACCGGCTTGCCCAGAGCCTCTTCCAATTCGCAGTAGACGGCAGACAAATCAATCAGAGACTTGATGGCGGTTCCTTCTGTGTCGATCAAAAGATCCACGTCGCTGCTCTCTGTGGCTGTTCCGCGGGCATAGGAGCCGAACAGATACACGGCTTTCAGCTTATGCTTTTGCGCGATGGGGGTAACGATGGCCTGTATTTCCGGAATTGTATAGATCATGTCGGCTCACTTCCTTTCACTCCTATTTTACAATACAAACAGGAAAAAAACAACCGGAAAACAAAGGACGATCCCCGATTTCACTTATCACCGGCTCAGAACGCCTGTTGCTACCGGGAATTCAAAATAGGTGTCCGGGTAGGGTTCATCCTTCAGCGTGAAGTGCCACCACTCGCAGTCGAGCGGCGCAAAGCCGCCGCGCAGCATGGCATTGCGCAGAAACATCCGGTTTTCGTACTGCTCGTCGGTCACGGCGCGGCAATCGGGGTGGGAGCGCTCGCTGAACAGGTCGAAGGGGCTGCCCATGTCGAGCTCCCGGCCGGTACGCATATCGAGCAACGTCAGATCCACGGTGCTGCCGCGGCTGTGCGAGGAGCGCTTGGCGATATAGCCCTGTTGGAACAGCTCCTGCTTTTCCAGATCCGGATAGAAATAGGGCTTCATGCGCTGGTCGAGATCCTCGATGCCCCAGAGCACAAAATGCTTCACCGCCGTCGCGGGGCGGTAAGCATCGAAGATTTTCAGCCGGTAACCCTGCGCGTTGAGCTCGCCCGCCACGGCCTTCAGGGCGCGCGCTCCCTCCCGCGTCAGGATCGCGACCGGCTCTTCATAGCCGTCAATGCGGTCGCCGATGAAATTATAGGTCGAATAATAGCGGATCTCCTGTATGATCCCCGGCACGAAGTCTGCCAGCAGGACAAAGCCGGAGGCTTCCATGGCCGTATTCTGCATATTCCTCATGTCTCGCCGCTCCTTTTATTCGGAAAACAGGGCCTTTAATACCATCTCGGGCGTCATCTGCTGCAGGCCGTCCGGGTCTGTCAGACCGGCGCCCCCGGACACATCCCAGACGAACAGCCCCGCCCGGTCGCCTTCAAACACAAAATAGTCCTCTGCATCCTTTACTGCGGTCTCATAGCGCGCGTACCACGCGGGATAATAGCGCGCCATCGTCTCATCGGCCAGGCGGTACGCCTCGCAGTCCGCTTCGGCGCCCCGGCTGACGGCACTGAGCTGTACGCCGCCTCCGGGCTGCCCGGCTCGGCTGAAGCTCGGCGTGCTGTGGGCAATCACAACGCTCCCGTCCGCACAGGTCCCCAGCGCGATCCATACATGGCCGTTGATGCTCATGATGCTCCCGGGCGGCACAGCGGTCTCCGCGCGGCCGTCGGGCAGGGCGACGCTCTGTGTCCATGTGCCCCAGCCTCTCTCTGAAAGCCCCTTGGCCATCCCCGTGGCGCCGACGACATAACCTTCGCCGCCGTTCTCGGTTTCAAACGTGTTGTAGAGCGCCCAGCCCACATAGCCCGAGCAATCCAGACCGGCATAATAATACTCGTTATACCCGCCGTAGGGATAGTAGCTCTGCGTCGGATCCGCGTTCGTCTCGTCGCCGTCCTTGCTCTTGTACGTAAAGCTCTCATCCTGCTGCTCGAAAAAGCTCACCCAATCCGGAGATACGCCCAGGCTTCTCGCCTGATTGGCCGCGCCGACATCCTGCCAGTCCCATCCGCCGCCGTAGATATACAGCGTCGTACCCGCCGGCATCAGGGCGGTCTTCAAGAAGTTTTTCAGCGTTCTCTCGCCGGGTGTGGCCGTCACCGGCGTTTCGGGCGGCGTCTGCTGTGTACCGGTCTCCGCTGCCGCGATCACAACGCCGTCCTCCACGGTGAGCTGATAGGGATAGCCCTCCTTCAGCACGTTCTGGATCGGATAGTCATACTCCCCCGTCTCGTCCTTCGTGCCGTTATCTACGGAGAACACCGCCTCCTCCCCGCCGAGATCAAAGCGATAGAGAAAGTGCTCCTTGTTGTCCTTATTGGTCTCTGCTTTTCCGTAGTCCTGAACGCCCATATAAACCGCTTCCACCGTGCGCCGCGCGGCTTCCTCGCTCGTCTCAGCCACAGCCTGTACCGGGCAGAGTGCCGCCAGAACCGCCGCCACCATGGGCAGCCATACATGTTTGCATTTCATAGCTTACTCCCTTTCCCTATAAATCATGTTTTTATCTGACCGTAAAGCCCCGCTCCTCGATAGCGGGAACCGTCCGGCAGTCCATGTTCTCAATATGCACAAAACGGCCCTGCTCGATCGCAAGGATCACGCGCTCGATGCTCTCTTCCTCGCCCTGGAGCTCCATGCTCACCGAGCCGTCCCACTCGTTTTTCACCCAGCCGGTGCAGCGGTACAGAGCCGCTGCATGGCTGGCGCGGTAGCGGAAACCGACACCTTGCACAGCGCCGTAAAAGGTAAAATGTCTGCGGATCATGTCATGCTTCCTTCGTACTGTCGTGCCGGTCTCTCCGCGAGCAGGAATCTTTCACAGATAACTGACCGTCTCCGCCAGCTCCCGGCGGCTGGTGTGGTTGGGAAGCGGGCCGGCGCCCTCAGCGGCGTATCCCAGATCCATCATCATCAGGATCTCCTCGTACTCCGGCAGGCCGAGCGCCTCGGCAAGCTGCTCCGGGTCGAGACGGTTGATCCAGCAGCTGTCGACGCCCTCGTCCGCGGCCGCCAGGATCATGTGCGTGGCGACGATGGTCGCGTCCTCCACACCGGAATCGCGCTTGCCGCCGGGATAGGTGTACACATTGCTTTTGTCGAAGGCGACGACAAGCACCGTCGGCGCGCCGTAGCGGCAGGGCGTCACGCTGTCCACCCTGGCCAGGGCCTCGGGGCTCTCAAGCACATAGATATGCTGTTCCTGTAGATTTTTCGCCGTGGGCGCAAGGCGTCCGGCGTTGAGAATGCTGTCCAGCTTCTCCCTCTCGACCCGGCGGCTGCCGTACCTTTTGCAGGAATACCGCGCTTTGATTACCTCTTTGAATTCCATAGCTTACCTCCTGATAATATTGATTAAATCCTGTTCCAGGTCAGTACACACGGCTTCAAACCGTAAACTCCGCGAAGGGCGCCGCCGTCTCGTCGGAGACGGCCTCGGATTTTGCAAAGGAAAAGTCGTCCGACTGCAAAAGCGCGTCCATGCCCATGCCGGGGTTCTGATAGAGCAGATCCAGCAGCTCGATGAAGTCCCGGATGACCTCGCGGGGCGTGATGTTCTGATCCGCGCCGATGCGCCCGTACTCCAACTGGATGAAGCGCACGAGCGCGTCGGTGTCGATATGCTGCCCGTAGCCGTACAGCGTCGCGTGCATGTCGGCGAGCTTTTCACACAGCACCAGCATCTCCTCGGCCGTCAGCGGCTCCAGACGGATAACCGGGGCCAGCAGATCCCGCGCGCCGGGGCGGGAGAAGCGGCCCTCCGCCAGGCGGGAGCGCAGCGCCTCGTAGCTGTAGATACCGCGCCGCTTGTCCTCCAGCGCCTGCGGGGTCGCGCCCATGAGGATGCCGAGATACTTCGCCTTGCCCTGCAGCGTGTCGTTGTACATGGTCAGCAGCTTTTCATAGTTGTACTGCCGGGTAATACTGTTCGGGATCTTATAGATGTTCACAAGCTCGTCGACCATGATCATCATGCCGGTGTAGCCCGCCATGCGGAAAAACGCAGCGAACAGCTTAAGATAGTCGTACCAATCGTCGTCCGTGATGATCAGATTCACACCGAGCGCCTCCCTGGCCTCGCTTTTCAAACTGTACTCCCCGCGAAACCAGCGCACGACCTTAGCCTTGGTCTCGTCGTCGCCGTCCACATAGGCGTGGTAATAGGCCGAGAGCAGCCGGCCAAACTCGAAACCGTGCACGAGCTCGCTGACCGAGGCGGTCACCGCGTAGATCTTTTTATCGGTGGCGGCGGCCAGGGCCGGGTCGCCGGGCAGAAGACCGGTCTCCCGCACAGCCTCACTCTGTACCGCGCTGATCCAGCGGTCCAATACCAGTGTCAGCGCGCCGCCCTCGGGCTTGGTCTTCGTGGAGAGATTCGAGATCAGCTCGCGGTAGGTGGCCAGCCCCTGCCCTCGCGTGCCCTGCAGCCGCCGCTCGGGCGAGAGGTCGGCGTCCGCCACGACGAAGCCGCGGTCCATGACATAGTTGCGGATCGTCTGCAGCAGGAAGCTCTTGCCGCTGCCGTAGCGCCCGACGATAAAGCGGAAGGATGCGCCGCCCTCGGCGATGATGTCCACATCGTGCAGCAGCGCCTCGATCTCGTTTTTGCGTCCGACCGTGATATACGGCAGGCCGATGCGCGGCACCACGCCGCCCTTGAGCGAATTCAGCACGGTCTGCGCGATCCGCTTGGGTACTTTTTTGTTCTCTGTCATGTGTCTATGCCTCCCAGCATCCGGGAAATGTCCTCCTGATAGTCCTCGATCAGGGCGAGCTCGTCCCCCTCACAGCTGAGGACGGTATCGCCGACTGTATCAAACAGCGCCTCGTTGATTCTGTCTGAAACGAGCGACGGCGTCAAACGGTTCTCTCTGATCAGCGCCGACGGGGATTCGCCCCTCAGCAGTGCGCGCAGAACGCGGATCTGGAGCGCGTCGAGCGGAAGGCCGTTCGGCGTCTCCCCCTCGGCCGCCGCGGTTTCCGGCACCTTCGGCGTCTCCGGCACGGCCGCCTCTTCCCGTTCTTCCTCGGTCAGCAGGCTGTCCTGTGTCATCAGAGCCTCCTGCCGGATCTGCTCGAGCCCGGCCAAATGCAAGGTGATCTTTGGCCGCGCCGCCTCCAGCGCCGCCTGACGGTCGGCGTCGATCACGGCTTCGATATACGGCGCGGCCCAGACGTCCGCCGACCGCGCCTTCAGCGCGCGCCCGGCCTTCAGATAACGACGCAGCCGCAGCTCGGTCTCGTGCAGGAAGCCCTGGAGCCGCTCCCTGTCAAAGCCCGATTTCTCATAGGCCTCCGCCTGCCAGACACCGCCGCGGCGGTGGTAGCTGCGGCTCTCGTCCAGTACATAATCGGTGTCCACCGGTCGGCTCTTTGGGACATAGACCGCGTTGGTCAGCGGGTACCACGGCCGCCGCACGCGCTCGCCAAAGCAGAGGGTGAACAGATCCTTCCCCTCCCAGCAGTAGCGGGCGGCAGCGCGCCAGGCCTCGCTGAACAGGTGCTCTCCCCGCTCCGCGTCGGCCGCCAGCACCGGCGAAGCGGCCAGCTTCTTCCCGCCGAACCGGCACAGCGCCGAGAAGACCTCCTCATCCGTGCGTATCTCCGGACGGCGCAGGGCGGCCAGCGCTCTGTCGTTCTCTATGAGCTCGCTGTCGGCATACGCGCGCGCCGTCTCGGCCGGCACGCCCTCGATCACCGCGAGCTCCAGCATCCAGTGATGCAGATGATAGCGCATACGCGCGTCTCCGAACCCGGCGTCGAGAAAGAGCTCTTCAAACAGCTTCAGCTTTCGCAGGCTGTCCTCCGGCGAGTCCGCGCCGACTCCGTTCAGGAGCTCGTAGATATAGAGATAGGCCGCGCTGGTGGCGATCGGCGTCGCCTCGCCCCGCCGGATGTGCGTGCGCCAGGTGAAGTAGCCCCGGAGCTGCCGGGTGTTCAGGTCGCGATAGGTCGGAAAATAGCTGACAAAATCGCCGGTCCAGGGCACGTCGTCCTCGTAATCCTCCATCAGCCGCGCCTGCTGACAAAAGTTTTTTGCCCTGTCGCCCATCGGCGCGGCGAGATAGCCGAACATGCGCCGCAGCTGGCGCAGCCGCTCCGGGACGGCCTCCTTCGGCGGCTGGTAGCCGCTGTGCGCAAAGGGGAGCGCCGTGTCCTGATAGTCCGAGCGCTCGCGCTGCGGTTTGGCATCGAGCACGATAGTCACGCCGCGCTCCGGTTGGATGTCGATATTGACCTCGAGTGAGCGGAAAAGCTCGCGTCCGTAGGAGAACAGCCGCCGGCGGCCGTCCTCGATGGCCCGGTCAAAGAGCCGAAGCACCACGTCCGGCTCGGTCTCCGCGCCGAAGCGCACGCCGACCCACTTGTTTCCCTTCATGCGGATCGGGGCGGACAGATACGGCCTGTCCGGCCGCGACAGGGGATGGCCGCCGCATTTGAGATCGCAGAGCTCGCGCTCGGTCCCGCTCTCTGCGTCCCACTGCCGCATCAGCAGCGCGACCCATTTCCCGGTCTGCGGGTGGCAGAGCACCGAAAAGCCGGGGAAGTCGTCCCATTTGTGCTGCTCCTCGATCTGATATTTCTCTTTCGCGTAGGCGATCAGCTCATTGAGCTCCACGGCTCCCCCTCCCCTATCTGTATTGCGGCAAAATAGAAATAATATCTCACGTGGTAACTGTTCAGTCCGCCCTGATTAGGGGGAGTTCAGAGGGGGAACCCCGCCCCCCTTTTGTCTGCTACGCAGACATTTCCCCCGCCGGGGGAATCTTCCTCTGATT
>CACXDT010000217.1 GCA_902766405.1 Oscillospiraceae bacterium | reverse complement strand
ACTGCAAATCCTCGATTCCCCAGTTCAAGTCTGGGTGGCGCCTCCAATCGGGAAAGATGTTTATCATCTTTCCTTTTTATATTCCCATATTATAAAGAATATTAAATCTCTCTTCCCTCTTTCCAAACCGAATGGCCGGGTATATAATACAGCCATCGTGAATCCCATGCGTTGAACGGAGGTTTGCCTCTTGAAGAAGAGAACGAAAAACAAAACAGACAAAACCACGCTGCTGCTGACAGCACTCTCGGTCCTGTTGATCGCCGTGTTTCTGTTCAGCGGCTATAAGCTGCTCTCGACCCTGCTGGAATACCGGAAGGCCGCGAGCACCTACAGCGATCTCTCCGGGGCCGTTGTCTCCAACCGGAACACTGCCGGCGGTGCTTCCGCTGCCTCCTCGGGGACTCCGGGCTTCTCGGGAACGCCCGGAGCCAACACAAACACCGGAACACAGGCACGCAGCGGCGGACAGCAGACGGCCGCGCAGCCGCTGGAGCACTCCCCCATCGAGGTGGACTTCTCCGCCCTGCTGGCCAGAAACAGGGATGTTGTCGGCTGGATCTACAGCCCCGACACGGTCATCAACTATCCGGTCGTCCAGGGCAGCGATAACGACTACTATCTGCATCGCCTGATCGACGGCACCTGGAACCCCAGCGGGTCGATCTTCGTCGATGTCAGAAATCCGCTCTGCTTCGACGGCCGCAGCGCGATTCTGTACGGCCACCACATGAACGACGGCAGTATGTTCGCCTCGATCGTCAATTACAAAAATCAGGCGTATTACAACGAGCACCCGAATCTCTACCTGAATACGCCGTCCGGGAACTACCGGCTCGCGGTTTTCAGCGGCTTTGTGACCTATGCGGATTCAAGCGTCTATACCTTTGATTTTACAGACGACGCTGATTTTCTGGACTATGTAGGGAAGATGAAGGGCTTTTCCGATTTCAACAGCGAGGTCACGGTCGCCGCGACAGACCGTATCGCCGTGCTATCGACCTGTACCTATGAGTACGATGACGCGCGGTATGTCATTTTTGCGAAAATGATCCCGATTGCGTAATTTTCGGTTTATTCGTTGGCAACAGGGACTGGGCCGCCGACCATACCGGGAAGCCATGCGCCGTGCAACAGAATACGAAAAAAGCCATCAGAGAGCGCATAGAACGCTGTGCTCTGATGGCTTTTTTATACTGATATTCAGGCGCAACAGATGAAAGCATACGGCGCAACTAACCATGCCATTCGGGAGATCGCGTCAAGTGAATACGAAGCCCTGCCCCCTGTTCACGCCGCATTCTCAAGCGCGTAGATATCCTCCAGTTCATCCAGCACAGCGATAGAGCGGTCGAACAGGTCGAACAGATCCGCTTCGGCGATCAGCCCGTCCTCGTTCGTCTCCACGCCCGCAAAGCGCAGGTCATAGCGCAGGGGCGGCTTGTCCAGCGTCAGCATCTCGCCGCTGCGGATCTGTTCCGTGCTGCGGTAGAGAAGGCTTACACGGTACCAGGCCTGACCCTCCGCGTCTCGCCGCCGCTCGAACATCAGCTTGACGCCGATGGGCGTCCTGGTCTCGATACTCTCGGGCAGAGCGTAGTCCTCAAGCCCTATGAGATGATTCCCACGCAGTTACTTTCTGTTCAGTGTGCCGAGCAGCGCGCCGCGGCTGCCGCCCTTGTCGTCTGCCGCGCCGCTGCGGGCGAAGGCCAGCAGGGTCACAAACAGAAGATCAAGATTTTTCTCCCGTGTCCACACACGGTAAAAGCCCTGTACCGGGATCTTTGCCGCCACCTTGTGCGCCTCCGCGTCCTCCTCATGGGGATACTGACTGGTGGACTCGGCCCGGGCGATCTCCACACCGTCACGGAAAATGCGGGCGTTGAGGCCCAGCAGCTTCCCGCTGCCGCCGCCGAAGCTGGTGTCCACACTGACGCCGTGCTGCTTAAGGTGCTTGAACACGTCTACGCCGTCCAGCTCAAAGGTGTAGTGATTATCAATAAAGAAGGCGTTCCAGTCGCTCTCCTCCGTATGCCCCACCAGATGGGGCGTGGTGGTGCCGTGCTCGCGGTCGATAAAATCGAAGCCGAAGGGCGTCGTTACCGTGAACTTCGTCATCTTCGCCTCATAGAGCACACGCCGTGCGCTGTCCTCCAGGCGGTGGCCGACCTTTGCCGTGCCGAGATCGGTGAGGAAGTAGAGCTCCCGCTCCTCGCCCTGCACAGAGGGCGCGTAAGATGTGCGTCCACGGGTCTCACGCAGCTCCTTCGCCTGCTTCTGGCTTTGCTTCTCCTTGACCGTGGAAACGACGATAACCGCCAGAATCACCGCGCTTACGACGATGAAATAAAGGCCGATCCCTCCGCCGCTGTGAACCACGCCGGGGTTGCTCGGATCGTATAAAACTGTTATGGTTTTGCCGACCTTGTAGGAGCCGCTGCCGGTGTTCAGCTCGCCGGTGTAGGTCTTTCCGTCCACGCTGTACTCCACCGTAGGATAGTACACCGCGCTGTCGTCGACCGTGTCCTCGCGCAGCGCCACAATTGTACCTGTGGTTTTGATAAAGCCGCGGGACTGGAAAAATGTGATGTAAATGCCTGCCACAAGGCAGATCGCCACAAGGATCCCGGCGAAAATCTTCAGTTTCGGTCCTCTTAATGAAATCATACTGTCCTCCTGTTCCGTCCTCATGCAGTGAGTGGAAATCAATAAGATACTCCGGATGATCTCATGGTACCGTCCGGAGTATTGTTGATCAGCCGGTTGTGTGCTGTTGTCTTCCCGATCCCCGGCTATTCATCTGTCGGGGATTACGCTGTGGCCGCTTCTCTGTCGCGGCACCTTGACGCCCTTACAGATTTGCTTTCAGCTTCTCGATGATCTCGGCGTATTCCGCCTCGCTGCGCTTCGTCTGGCCCGGGTTCATGGCAAAGACACCGCCCCACTCGAAGCCGTCGCGATACTTCGGCACGAGATGGACATGCAGATGACAGCCGGTGTCACCGTAGGCGCCGTAGTTGATCTTATCCGGATGGAAAACGGCGTGGATGGCCTTCGCCGCGCGTGCGATATCCTCGATAAAGGCGGCCCGCTCGTCCGGGCTGATATCGACGATCTCGCTGACGTGATCCTTATAGGCCACGATGCAGCGGCCGGGATGGCTCTGCTCCCGGAACAAAATGAGTTGGCTGACAGACAGCTCGCAGACGGGGATGCCGAAGGCATCCAGCAGCTCACCACCCATACAATACCCGCACTGAGAACGCGGGGCTTCCTGTTCGGTCATGGTACATTCCTCTTTTCCTGGAAACTGTTTCAAAACAACTTGCGCATTCCGGCCTGTCTTTTTCGCCCTCAGCCCCGCTGCCGACGAAAAATCCTGCACCAGCTTTGCGCTACTTATTTCTTATCGGTTCCATAGTATTTGGATTTGCTTTTTTCGCTGACTATTTTAATTATAATCCAGATGTCTTAGCCTTGCAAGCACAAATCTGCAAACGCCGTTCAGCAGCACAGTTTGCGGTATAACCTCCAGGCCGGAACCGGTTTTCATCTCTTAAGGAACATTAAGGTGACAACCGGGGAAAATTGGTGTACAATACAGGCACAGCAAAAAGGCTGGATCCTTTTGTTTTGGTATTCTCACATTCTGTATGATGAGGTGATAAGCTATGAAAAGAACCATCAAACGCCTGCTGAGTCTCACGCTTGCGCTCGCTCTTGTGCTGTCGCTGGCCGGGGTCTCCCTGGCTGTCAGCGGCGACGCGGCTGTGACGGTTCAGCTTATGCTGACCGACGAGGCCGGCAAGGCCGGATCCGCCGCCGGTGCGGAAGCTTTCGGATCCGCCCCCGTTGTCAGCTTTCAGGGCCGGTACGGAGCCGATCAGGCCACAGCCAGCGTTGCTGAGCTGCAGGCAAACGGACTCTGTGTGACACCGCCCGAAGGCTTTGGCGTCGACAGCCTGTACCTGGCGGCCGACCCGGGATTTACCCCGGACAGCACGGTCAAAAGTCTGACCGAGCTCGGCGAGCTCGATGCGCAGACACGCGCGGTCTCGGTCCCCGCGTCGGTGTTCTATGACGGCAGCCTGACCACCAACAGCGGCGACAACTTCGGCCAGGTCTTCATTGGCGACGCCGGCAGCTACACACTGTTTGTCACATTCGTGCGGCTGAGCGCCAATTCTGAGGTCAAAATCACATACAGCTCCGGCACGGCCCAGCTGGGCGGCGATCTCGTGGAGGGCGGGAACGTGAAGATGCTGCGCTACGCGTCCTCCGACTACGGTCAGGACACGCCGTTCGAGAGCGGCATCCAGGCGCTGACGGTTTCCGACCTGCTCCCCGGTGTGGCAGAGAACGCAGGCCGCAGCTTTCTCGGCTGGAAGCTGGTCTATGAAAACGGCGCCGCTTATGACGTGGCCCCCGGTACGACCTTTGTCCCCTACACCAGCGCCGCGCTGATCGCCCAGTGGGGCGAGACTATCAGCGGCGGTGAGAGTGGCGTGATCGACATGAGCGGCGCGCCGACCGAAGTCACACAGACGCCCGCTCCCCACGAGCATGTCTGGGACGCCGGTGTCGTCACGGCACAGTCCAGCTGCATCAGTGAAGGCAGTATTCTCTACACCTGCACAGTCTGCGGCGAGCAGACCACCGGCACGCTGCCCCTCGCTGCGCACAGTCTGGAATATCACGACTACATTGCCCCCACCGAGCAGAGCGAGGGCAGCAATGCGTACTGGCAGTGCTCCGTCTGCAACAGACTTTTCTCCGACGCCGACGCGCTCTATGAGACCAACGCCGAAGCGCTCGTGATCCCCAGGCTCGAACACGTTCACTCGATGACGAAGCACGACGCCGTTCCCGGCAACTGCACCACCCCCGGCAGCAGCGAATACTGGAGCTGTGAGAGCTGCGGCAAGCTCTTTGCCGACGAGGCCGGAGGGCAGGAGATCACGCTGGAGGATACCGTCGTTTACGGCGGCCATGCGCTTGTGCACTATGACATGATTCCCGCCACCGAGCAGAGCGAGGGCAGCAGCGAGTACTGGCAGTGCTCTGTCTGCAACAGGCTCTTCTCTGACGCCGACGCGCTCTATGAGACCAACGCCGAAGCGCTCGTGATCCCCAGACTGGCACACCAGCACTCGATGACGAAGCACGACGCGGTTCCCGGCAATTGCACCACCCCCGGCAGCAGCGAATACTGGAGCTGTGAGGGCTGCGGCAAGCTCTTTGCCGACGAGGCCGGAGGGCAGGAGATCACGCTGGAGGACACCGTCGTTTACGGCGCCCACACGTTAGATCACCACGATGCCGTCGCTGCCACCGAGCAGAGCGAGGGCAGCATCGAATACTGGCAGTGCTCTGTCTGCGGCAAGCTCTTCTCCAACAGTGATGCCTCCCAGGAGATCACCGCTGAGATGACCGTGGTTCCGAGACTCACCCATCAGCACAGCCTTGTCAAAACCGAGGCTCTTCCCCCCAGCTGCACTGCTGCCGGCCACATTGAGTATTGGAGCTGTGAGGGCTGCGGCAAGCTGTTCTCCGACGCCGAGGGTCTCAACGAGATCTCCGCTGACAGCACCGTTCTCGCCGTGATCGAGCACAGCTGGAACGAGGGTGTTGTCACGACCGAGCCCACAACAGCTTCGGAGGGCGTGAAGACCTACACCTGCACGGTCTGCGGCGAAACAAAAACTGAGGCCGTTCCCGCACTGCCTCCCGAAACGACTTTACGGACAGCAGCCGAGCCCACGGCTGAGCCGACCGCCGAGCCCACGGCTGAGCCGACCGCTGAGCCGACCGCTGAGCCCACGGCTGAACCGACATCGGAGCCCACGGCCGCGCCGACACCGGTTCCCACTCCGTCGATCGGCGGCGATATCGTGTTCACTGACGCTCTCAAGCAGGCCGGTATCACAACGGTTCAGGATGTCACCGACCGGATGAACCAGATGGCGCAGTCCATCGGCTGTGGCCCTGTGACGCTTTACGAAGTGACGATCCCCGCCGGCGCAAGCTTCCCGCTGACCATCACGCTCCCCTATCCCTCGGGCGTCGAAAAGAGCGCCGATTTCAAGGTGCTGCACATGATCGCTGACGGCCCCAGGGCAGGCGATATTGAAGAGCTGACAGCGAGCAAGAGCGAAAGCGGTCTGAGCGTCACGGTCAACAGTGCCTCGCCCTTCGCCGTCGCCACGGTTCCGACCGTCACCAACTACACGCTGAAGATGAGCGGCAACAGCGCCATCACTGTCACGACCGACGGCACGACCGGAAAGGTCTATGCCAGCAAGGTCTATGACGGCACACCGCTGATCCCGACGGGCGATATGTTCACCCTCTCCGATTCCAACGGAAACACCGTCAGCGGCTACACCTTCACGGTCAGCTACAGCCCCAACGCCAACCCCAGCACCGTGGCCAACGGCAGCGTGGATATCACCTACAATGTCACCGAGCTGCGCGATGCCGGCGGCAATGTGGTCGCTGCCAACCGCTATACGGTCTCCCCCATCACCGCCTCGCTTTCGATCACCAAGCGGCCGCTGACGCTGACAGCCAGTTCGGCCAATAAGGTCTATGACGGCAGCGCCCTGACCGCGCCCGGCTACTCTGTGACCGGCGGCTCGCTGGCCAACGGTGAGAGCATCACGGCCATCTCCGTCACCGGCTCGCAGACACAGATCGGCTCGTCCCAGAGCACGATCACGACCGGCAGCACCGTCATCAAGAAAGCCGACGGCACCGAGACCACCAGCAACTACCAGCTCACGCTCAACCCCGGCACGCTCGAGGTCACCTCTCAGCCTGTCACGCCGATCACGGTCACGGTCGGCAATGTCAGCAAGGTCTATGACGGCACGCCCCTGACGCTCTCGAGCGGCAATGTCCAGGTCATCGGCGGCACGCTCCCGGCCGGCAGCACGATCAATGCCGCCTTCAGCACATCCTCGCGCACCGCGGCGGGCAGCGACAGCGTGAATATCACCTCGATCAGCATTCGGGATGCCGCGGGCAACGACATCACCAACAGCTTCTCGATCAACCGCCAGAGCGGTACGCTGACCGTGACGAAACGCCCGCTGACGATCGAAACCTTCAGCAATACCAAGGTGTACGACGGCCGGCCGCTGACCAACATGACGACGCCCGCTGTCACCGGACGGCTCGACGGCGACCAGATCTCACTGAAGATCACCGGCTCTCAGACCAACATCGGCTCGTCCCAGAACACGATTTCGGATCTGAAGATCACCCACGCGGCCAACCAGCAGGATGTCACCGCCAACTATGAGATCACCTACAAGCTCGGCACGCTGACCGTGACTGACGCCAGCGGTAAGATCACGACGCCGCGGACCGGCGATGAGAGCAATCTTGTGCTCTGGATCGTGCTGATGGTGGTGGCCTTGGCCCTCGCCGTGGTCGTCATTCTGATTCTCCGGCGCAGCAGAAAGCCGAAAAAACGCGCCCGGCGCAGACCGAACGAGTAAGAACCCCCTGAAAAATGGGCTTTTCGCAAATACAGTTTTCATATGTTAAGCCGGTGCTAAGCGTAGGGGCCGACGCCCTCGGCGGCCCGCCAGAGAATTCTCAATAATTGCAGTAATCCTCGGCAAATTCGCCACGTTTGTGGTTTATGCCGAGGATTTCTGCATGATTTTAGTTTGTTCCGCAAGGGCCCGGCCATAGGTTGGACGTCAGCCCCTACAGTGAAATGAGCGTTTTCATGACAAATAAGGCGATAACAACAATTTGCAACACGCCCATTGTGATTTTGTTCAATGCCGTTCCTATTCTCCGCGCTCGAGCTTCTCAACCAGCGCCTTCAGAGCCAGCGCGCGGTGGCTGACCGCGTTTTTCTGCTCGCTTGTCATCTCCGCGTTCGTCATGCCGTATTCAGGCACATAGAACAGCGAGTCATAGCCAAAGCCGTTGCGGCCGCGCTCCTCGGTGCCGATCTGCCCATAAAACTTTCCTTCGGCGGTCACCTCGCTGCCGTCGGGACGTACCAGCGCGATCGCACAGGTGAAATGCGCGCCGCGATCCGTCACGCCCCGCATTTTCTCCAGCAGCACGCGGCGGTTGGCCGCGTCGTCGCCGTGCACACCCGAAAATCGCGCGGAATAAATACCGGGCGCTCCGCCGAGCGCGTCGACACACAGTCCGCTGTCGTCCGCCAGGGCACAGCAGCCGGACAGCGCGGCGATCTCACGCGCCTTTTTCAGGGCGTTTGCGAGGAAGGTATCTCCATCCTCCACGGTCTCGTGCTCGATCCCCGCCTCGCGCAGCGAGAGGATCTCCCCGAAGTAACCGCCTAAAATAGCCTTGATCTCCACTAACTTGTGGGCGTTGTTGGATGCAATGATCAGCTTCATATTTATCTCTCCTTTACAGCTCTATATCGTTTCACAGCAGCGTCTCGACGGCCTTCAGCAGGGCGCCGGCGAGCCTGGTCGTCCACTTCAGATCGCGCAGGTCTCTCTGCGTGACCTGGTGGCACAGGGCCGCTGTGGCCTGAAAATCGGCCTCTATGTCCTTGATCGCGAGCGCGCCGCAAAGATAGAGCGCGCATTCAAAATGGTGGTACAGACTGCGATAGTCCAGATTGACCGTGCCGACGACCGCCCGGCAGTCGTCGCTGACGAAGCTCTTGGCGTGGACAAAGCCCGGCGTGTACTCATAGATTTTTACACCCGAGCGCAGCAAATGCGGATAAAAAGTCTTGGCAAGCGCGTATGGCATTTTCTTATCCGGGATGCCCGGCATGATGATCGAAACCTCGACGCCGCGCTCAGCCGCGAAGCACAGCGCCATCTCGAGCTCTCCGTCCAGGATCAGATAGGGGGTCATGATATGGACGTATTTCTGCGCACGGTTCAGGATGTCGATATACACCATCTCGCCGGCGCGAAAGCGCTCCAGCGGACTGCTCGCGTAGGGGATCGTGAAGCCGTCCCCCGACCCATTCGCGATCCCGCCGTTTCCCCTGAGATAAGGCTCGTAGATCGGCTCCTTCTCGGTCATGTTCCAGTTTTGCAGAAACATCAGCGTAAAGCTGCGGGCGGCCTCGCCGCGGACAAGGATGCCAGAATCCTTCCAATGGCCAAAAACCAGTTCCCGGTTGATATAGCGGTCAGCCAGGTTGACGCCGCCGGTAAAGGCCGTATGACCGTCGATCACGATGATTTTTCTATGGTCGCGGTAGTTGTAGTGAGTCGAAAGAAAGGGCAGCAGCGGGGCAAAGACCTTGCACTGGATGCCGAGCCGCTCCAGCTTCTCGGGATAATCCCGGGGCACAAAGAAGAACTCGTTCATGCCGTCGTAGATCAGACGGACATCGACGCCCTCGGCGGCCTTGCGCGCGAGGAGCTCGAGCAGCTCACCCAGCATCTGCCCCTCCTGGATGATAAAAAACTCCAAAAAGATGAAATGCTCGGCCTTTTCCAGTTCCTCCAGGATCCTGTCGAACATATCCTCGCCGATGCTGAAATACTGCGCTTCACACCCGCGACAGACCGGAAAGCAGCCGGTGCGCGCCAGATAGCGGGCAATCCCCGCCGAGGCCGGATCCGCCGCTTCGAGCTCAGAGAGCGTCTGCGCATCCTGCGTGAGCGCGTACCGGGTTTTCTCCAGCTGCGCGCGCAGCAGCTCGCCCAGTCGACGGTGTCCGAAGTTTCTTTGGGTGAAAAACAGAAACATTGTGCCAAAGATTGGCGTAATCATGATAAACACCAGCCAGGTGACCTTGCTGGAGGGGTCGTGTTCGCTGTTGAGAAGATAGAGCACCATCACCGCAACAAACACACTCTGCACGGCGAGCAGCCATGGCAGATAGCGATTCAACGTCAGGAATACCACCAGCAGCAGCGCGAGCTGAAACAGCAGCAGCACCGTGATCAGCCCCACGCGGCTGAACAGCACACGGAAAAAGCCCAGTCTCCCGCGTTTCAGCAATCGGATACCGTGAGCCCTGACCTTATCCTTATCCACCGTGTCCCTTCCTCTCCTGTTGATTATCTATTATCTTAAATCATTCTCTTTTCCCCGTCAAGACAGGAATATCCCGGGCATCCGGTAAGCTCCCGGCGCGCAGCCGGTGACCTCCCATCAGCCCGGGATCTATGATAAAGGGCCCGTAGGGACAGTTTAACACACGGTTTGCATGAAATACGTCAAAAACCGCCCGGTCAAATCAAACGGGTGTACGCGCGACTGCTTCTTTTTCTGAACAAAAAACCGCATGAAAAGCAAAATCGGAACCCTGCAAAGCGGTTCCGATTTTGAAAAGGAAGAAGGAGCTTTCACGGCTCTTACGCAAACCGCGGAAACGGAATGGCGTTGACTTCTTCTGACGTTGGAGCGGATGATGGGAGTCGAACCCACCTTATCGGCTTGGGAAGCCGGAGTTCTACCGATGAACTACATCCGCGT
>CACXDT010000216.1 GCA_902766405.1 Oscillospiraceae bacterium | reverse complement strand
TCGCCGGGGCGGGCCTCGGCGCGGAGCGCCTCCTCGAGCGAGGCAAAATCGGGATAGAAGCTCGCGCCCTCGACACGCTCACACAGATCCTTTGAGGAGATGCCGATCGTGTTCTTCTCGCGCGCGGCGTAGATCTCGGCCAGCAGCACGCGGTCGGGCCGCCGCAGCTGCGCCACGAAGTCCTCAAACAGGGCATAGGTGCGGCTGTAGGTGTGGGGCTGGAACACTAAGAGCGTGCGCTTGTAGTTGAGCAGCGCCACCGCGTCCAGCAGGGCCTTGAGCTCGCCGGGGTGGTGGGCATAGTCGTCGTACACGTCGGCCCCGTTGAACTTGCCCTTGAACTCAAAGCGGCGCCCGGCGCCGTTGAAGCCGGCGAGGCCGTATTTAACGGCATTTGGCCGTATGCCCAGGCAGATCGAGGCGGCCGTGGCGGCGAGCGCGTTTTTCACATTGTGGATGCCGGGCACGTGCAGCGTCACATCGGTGAACTTCATCCCCCGGTACATCACATCGAAGCTGGAATTGGCGCCGACAAATTCAATGTTCTCGGCATAGACATCGGCCTGATCGGTCAGGCCGAAGGTGACGACCTTGCGAGCGATGCCAGATAGCAGCTCCATGGTGTTTGCATCCTCGATATTGGCGACGACAAAGCCGTCCTCGGGGGTGCGCTCGGCAAAGGCGCGGAAGGACTTTTTGACATTGTCCAGATTCTTGAAGTAGTCCAGATGGTCGGCCTCGACATTCAGAATCACGGCGACCGTCGGGTGGAAGGACAGGAAGGAGTCGTAATATTCGCAGCTCTCCATGATGATCGTGTTGCCGTGGCCCACGCGGTGGCCGGCGTTTAAGAGCGGCAGCGTGCCGCCGATCATCACGGTCGGGTCCCTGTCGGCGGCCATCAGGATGTGCGTGCACATCGAGGTCGTGGTCGTCTTGCCGTGGGTGCCGGCAATGCACAGCGCGTTGTCGTAGTCCTTCGAGATAACCCCCCAGGCCTGCGAGCGCTCGAACACCGGAATGCCCTTCCGGCGGGCCTCGGCGATCTCGGGGTTGTCGTCGTGGACGGCGGCCGTGCGCACCACGAAGTCCGTATCGTCGGTGATATTTTCGGCACGGTGGCCCTCAAAGACCGTGAAGCCCTTGGCCTTCAGCGCCTGGACGTTGTTGCCCGTGCTGGTGTCGGATCCGGTGATGACAAGGCCCATGCCGCGCAGCACCTCGGCCAGCGAGGACATGGAAACGCCGCCGATACCGACCAGATGGCCGTGGCGGCCGGGAGACATAAAATTATAAAATTCAATCATACAGACACTCCGTTCCATCGATCCGCCCACAGCTTTCAGCCGGGAATGCATTTTTCCTGTTGATGTGCGGGCATGAAAATGGTAGAATACGAATCAGAATCACTGATGCTGCACAGATTCTCAATTTTTGCTGATTATACCCCACTTTTGCACGAAATGCAAGAAATATCTGTGTCAGCACTGACCCACAGGGAGGGTTCCTATGTCCGCGATCACCCCGCCGGGCTCTGTCCGTCAGGTTTTGACGGCCCTGCAGGCCAGGGGGCATCTGGCCTATCTGGTGGGCGGCTGTGTCCGGGATATGCTCCTGGGTGTCGCTCCCCACGACTGGGATATCTGCACCTCCGCCCGGCCGAAGGAGGTGCTGGCGATTTTTCCACACGCCGAGCCGACCGGCCTCAGGCACGGCACCGTTACCGTCTGGCAGGGAAAACGCGCCGTCGAGGTCACAACCTTTCGTTCGGAGGGCAGCTACAGCGACCACCGCCACCCCGATGCCGTCAGCTTTGTCGGCGATCTGCACACCGACCTGAGCCGCCGGGATTTCACGATGAACGCGATCGCCCTGCCGCCGGACGGTCTGCTCGTCGATCCCTTCGGCGGCGTGGACGACATCCGCAGCCGTCTGATCCGCTGTGTGGGCGAGCCGGAGCGCCGTTTTGAAGAGGACGCGCTGCGCATGTTCCGCGCCCTTCGCTTCGCCGCACGGCTGGATTTCACGGTCGAGCCGCAGACGCTTGCCGCCATTTTCAAGCTTGCTCCTCTCGCCGGGACGCTCGCCTGCGAGCGCGTGCGCGACGAGGTGGAAAAGCTGCTGCTGAGCCCCCACCCCGAGCTGCTGGGCACGCTGCTCTCGGCCGGGCTGCTGGATCGGTATCTTTTGGCTCGGCCGGAGGATGGCTCACTGTTTGGGTGTATTGCCCTGCTTCCTCGCAAGGCCCTGCCGCGCTGGTGCGCCGCGGCCGTCATTTTGAAGGAAGCCGGCTGTATTGCGTCGGTTCCCGACTTTCTGGGCTCGCTGAGGCTGGATAACCGCAGCATACGCTGCAGTGCCGACGCCGCCGAGCTGCTGGCCGAGGGCGCTGCAAAAACCGCCGTCGAGTGGAAGCGGCAGCTGAAAGACAGGGGCGTCGAGCCGGTTCGCTGCGCGGCAAAGGTACGTGACGCGCTCTATGGCGGACGCAGCGACCGTGCGCTTGCGGCCGTACTCAAGAGCGGCGAGTGCTTTTCGATGAAGCACCTGGCCGTCAGCGGCGACGATCTGCTCGCTCTCGGCCTGCGCGGGCGCGAAGTCGGTGATATGCTGAACTTTTTGCTGGACTACGTGATCACCTTTCCCGCGTACAATACGCGGGAGGTGCTGCTGAATCTGGCCAATCAAGTGAACGATGATTAAATCGGCAAGAGCAGATCCCGAGAGAATTTGTGTTCTGACGATGACGCTTTTTTGAAGGAATACTTTGTGT
>CACXDT010000215.1 GCA_902766405.1 Oscillospiraceae bacterium | reverse complement strand
GCAAAGAAATGTTCGGCGGATTCGCACTATGTACGAAATCGCCGAACATTTTTGCTGGCAAATATCTTTGCGCGCCGGGCGGCCGCGAGGGCCGCCCCTACGGCAAGACCGTCGTTTTTACAACTCCGGTGCATTTTTGCAACACGCCCGAATTGCTCCCCCCAATAAATTCTTGAATATTGGGGGAGCAATTTTGCCATGTTTCGCGGTTGCCCCGTTAAGGGGCGAGCGAAACGGCAATCAAATCATTATTGATGTGCCTGCATGACCTCATACTTTATTCAAGTTTTAATTGGCACATCAATAATAATCCAAAGCTTATGCAGCATTTTGACGGTTACGGTCGTGGTAGCCGAACGTATAGCCCAGAAAGGCATCCAGCTGGCTGCGCATCTGATCGGCGCCGTCGTATTCGGTGCCAAGGCCGAAGGGACCCTTGATACCCGCATACATGTGCAGCTCACAGTCGGTCAGGGCGTTGAGCGTCTGATAGGCGGTGACGCAGAAACCCGAGGCAAAGTGGCCGGAGGCGCCGGCAAAGAAAAAGGCGGGAAGCTGCTCGGGCGCGTTGGCGTCGCCCTCCTCCAGCAGAAGGATCGGAGCCTTGATATCGACATCGTCACCGGCTGTATCGTGGGGCATACCCGCGGCATACACACAGATCACAGCGGCGACGGCAGCGGGTTCGGCGTCGACCTCGTCGCAGACATAGGCGCTGTATACGGAATCCGGCGTCACCCGGTCCGAAAAGGCAATGGCTTCGGCGTAGCAGTGCATGGCACCGGCGGAAAAGCCCATCAGCGCGATCCTGTCCAGGGCGCCGACGCCGCGGCTCCCGCCGTTATGCTTCAGCCAGCGCACGGCGCGCTGCACATCGAGCGTCGCCGAGGCGCTGCGGTAGGGCTTCACGCGGTAGTCCAGCAGGAAGGCGTTATAGCCGATGCTGTTGAGGAATTCGCAGGCGGGTTCACCCTCGCCGCTGTTGCTGCGGGCGCGGTCGCCGCCGCCGGAGCAGACGATAACGTTGCCCTTCGCCGCGCTCTGATCGTCGAGTAGATATGCGGTCAGCGCCGGGCGAAAATCCGCGGGATCAAACGCCTTTTCGAAGGAGTAGCCCTCCGCCTCCGGCTCTGTCGCCATCGCTTCGCCCCAGATCTCCCAGCGTTCGGGCGATGTGTCGGCCTGCGCAGAAGCGGCGGGGAGCGCCGAGACCAGCAGGCCAAGGCACAGGATCATGGAAAGCAGACGTTTCATGGATGCATTCTCCTTCCCGTGCATTTATTTCAGAATGCTGTCGAAATAGGCGACGATGTCGGCGTTCGCCTTCTGGCTCTCGGGATAGTCCATCTTCGTGATGTTGAACACGTGCACAAGGCCGCTGCCCTCGTCCTCGTAGGACACCAGCGTATGTGCCACGCCCTTTTCGGTCAGGAACGCGTCGAACTTCAGCGTTTCGGGGCCGGTGGTAGTGTCGCCCGGCGTGGTGACCATATAGACGGCGGGATAGGTCTCGGGATTGATGATCGAATAGAGATCGCAGTGGGACATCAGATCCTCGTCGTTCAATATCTCTTCGCCGATCCGTCCGGCCGTGTAGCCGGCGGGGCCGGGCGCGCCGAGACAATCGCGCATCGCCAGCAGGTCGGTGCCCGGGCAGGTCGTGACATAGGCGGCAAAGTCATAGGCGGGCTTGGTGACCTCGAAGTACTCCTGCAGCTCCGGCTGGGTCATGATGGCCGCGGTCAGCAGCACATAATAGCCGCCCGCGCTGTCGCCGCTGATGCCGACATGGTCAAGGTCGAAGTGGTACTCCTCGGCGTGCTCGGCCACCCAGTTTTAGGCGGTAAACAGGTCCTGCATCGCGGTCTTGAAGGTGCCGGCCGGCACATGGGTATAGTTCGGCGCCACGACGAGATAGCCGTTATCGGCATAGAACTTGGCGTGGTCGGTGTTGATCGACGAGGTGCCGCCGATGTAGCCGCCGCCGTGTACCTCGATGATGACGGGCATCGGCTCGGTGGCCGTCTGCGTGCCGAAGAGATCGACCGTGTGGTCGGCGTTGTCGTCGTCGAGATAGGGCACGGCGAAGAGCACGTCGTCCGCCGCCTCGACCGTACCGGTCACATCCGCGCCGATGATCTCGTTGAATTCCTTCTCCGCGTCGGTGGCGAAGGCCGCCGGAGCCGCCAGGCACAGGCCCAGCGCCAGCGTCAGGGTGATTGCCAGGATTTTCTGCATGCGCATTGTTGGATCCTCCTATCAGGTATTTCAATATTTCAATTGCGAAACACCGGTTTCACAACTGTTTACAGTTCTGATATAAGGTTAAGATACTGCTCTTTGGTCTCTTTCAGCCGGTGCTTGCTGACCGGGAGACGGATACCGCCATCCAGAACAAGCTCGGTCGGCCGGATAGAGGAGATGAAGCGATAGTTCACCAGGAAACTGTTGTGCGGCTTCAAAAATCCGTAAGGCTCCAGAAGCGCTTCCAGCTCCTTCATGCGGTAGTTGACCTCGATAAGCTGCTCGAAGAGATGGATCTCCTGTACCTTTCCTTTGGATTCCAGATACAGGATGCGCAGGGGATCCACGCGGATAAAGGACTTGCGATACCGCAGCGACAGGTGCTGCTCTCCCCGCTCCTGCAGCTTTAAGAGGAGATCCCGGGAGAGCTGCGGCAGTTCCACGTCAAGCCTGCTCTTTCTCAGGAAGCGGAAGGGCTCGGCGGCAAAGGAATCGAACACCGCGTCGTCCTGGCTGGAAACAAAGATCAGCAGTGCGTCGCCCAGCAGAGGGCGAATATGCCGCGCAAGATAGATGCCGTTCACATCCGGCATATTGATATCGAGAAACAGCACATCAAAGCTGTGATTGGAGAGCAGGCTCTCGCGCAGGGCCGAGCCCGACGAAAAGCAGGAGACGGAAAGCTCCTGTCCCGCAAGGGCGCGGGCAATATGCTCGGAGAGCATCTGCAGTGCGATCGGCTCGTCGTCACAGATGGCGATGCGGATCATGGGCGGTCACCTCCCGCGCGCAGCATCAGTTTGGCGTGAAACATGCCGTTTCCGCTTTCAAAGGTCACCGAGCCGTCGTATTTCCGCACAAGCTCGCGGATGACCTTAAGACCGATACCGTGGATCTCCCGCTGCTGTTTGCTGGTGTTCAGCTGCGGATTTTCCTTCAGCACATCCCGTCCCACGGTGTTGCTGACGACCAGTGACAGATATTCCTTGACGCGCTTCATGCGCACAAGGATGACGGCGTTTTCCACGCCGATGCTGCCTTCGATCGCATTGTCGAGCAGGTTGGAGAGCAGGATGCAGAGATCCTGCTCGTCGATCTCCGGCGGCACGGCGCATAGGATCTCATCGGTGATCAGGATCCCGTGCTGACCGGCTGTGCTGAGCTTCTGGTGCAGCACAGCGCTGAGGATGCCGCCGGAGGTGTCGACCTCCACAAGATTATGGTACTCGCGCTCGTAAAAGTCCCGGAAATAGTGGGTGAGCGCGTCGAAATCCTTTTTATCTATAAGATACTGCATGTAAAACATGTAGTTTTTCAGCTCGTGCCGCAGGGTGCGCATCGCCTCGCCGGCGGAGCGCAGCTCCTCCAGGTGCGCGTGCTGCAGCGAGAGCTGTTTTTCCATCAGCGTGCGCTGCAGCTTGTCGGAATAGCCCTCGCAGGCGCGCAGGAACAGCAGATACACGACGACGCAGACCGCCAGCAGCGCGGTTTCGATCACCGGCGTCATCAGCGTGACCATTCGACCGCCGATCAGTGTGTCGGACACATAGACACTGCCGACATAGATCAGTGCGTACAGCGCGAAAATGCAGATCCAATAGGGCGCGGGCGGCAGGATCGCCACGCGGCGCGGATCGCCCTGTTTCCGCAGCGCAAAAACCAGAACGAACGCCAGTACCTGAAACAGCAGATTCATAACAAGGCTGATGCGGCTTATGCCGATCACCGCGCCGAAGCGCGGCAGCAGCAGGACAGAGATCATCAGCGACAGCAGCAGCGAAATGGAATAGAGGACGTTACTGAAAACGACAAACAGCGCCTGATACCGGAAGCGGCCGCGAAAGAGCAGCGCACAGAGCGCGAGCTGGAGCGCAAGCGTATAGAAGAACGAATAGGACAGGTGCGCGTCGCTGACAAGACGGCAAAGCGCGTAGACGCAAAGGCCGACGATCAGGCTGAGGGCCGGAAAGACGGTCACCCTGTATCGAAGCGGGCGGCGCGGCTCCCAATAGGGAGCGCCGAGAGACAGCAGCACAAGCGTCTGCCATGCGATCAGCAGCGCGGTAAAGCGGGTCCTGTCGTAAAGCATGGGAATCCTCTAATCTCGATACACATCGTATTATTCATGATCTGCTATGATTTTAGCACATTTTCCACCGTAAAACAAGGTGATGGGGCTGTAAACGGGCAGCAGCGCCCGCCCAGTTGTTCCCAAAATCCCCCCAGTTGTTCCAAGCCGTTGAAACGGCAAAAAACACGGGATATACTACACATATCAACAAAAAACAGGAGGAGAAGCATATGAAAACAAACTGGGTAAAAGCACTGTCAACGCTGCTGCTGGCGCTGGTGGTGACCGCGGCGCTCGCTGGCGCGGCCTTCGCGGATTACGAGACCGGCGCGTTCGGGATCCGCGAGCTGACGACGGACCCGACGGCGGAGGGCTACAACGAGGAGCTGCTCGAGAACGAGCGCTACAACTTCAAGGTCATCCGCGCCATCGCGCCGGCCTACGAGGCCGAGGGCTGGAACAACTATGTGTCCACGGCCACGACCGCGTTCAAGGTACTTAACAACACCAAGGAGATCGGTGAAAAGCAGGTAGCCAAGCTCAACGCCCTCGTCGAGCTGCGGCACGCTCTCGTTCCGGTCAAGGAGGAGGCCGACGTCGTTTGGCCGCTGTGGGGCGAGACCGTACCCCTGCTGGTCGAGGAGAGCTCGCTGGAATTCAAGCGCGGCAATCAGGACAACGCGGACTTCAAGCCCTTCCTGGTGCCCTATCTCGTCGAGGATCAGAGCCAGGCCAAGGGCAATCTGATCGTGGTCGCGGGCGGCGGCTATACCGAGCGCGCCAACACCACCGAGGGTTATCCCGTGGCCGAGGCCTTCGTGGCGCAGGGCTATAACGCCTTCGTGCTGCAGCGCCGCGTGACGCCCTACGGCGCAAAGGATATCTGGCAGGATATGCAGCGCGCGGTGCGCGTGGTGCGCTATGAAGTGGAGCAGCGGGGCTTGGGCGGCGGCGACTGCATCGCGGCGACGGGCTTCTCCGGCGGCTCGGCGACGGTGCTCGGCGCGATTGCCAACAACTACGGCGATATGCTGCCCGGCGACCTCGACGGCAATTACGTGCCGGACGAGATCGACGCGCTGAGCTCTGATCTCGACGTGGCGCTGTGCATCTACGGCCCGAACTACAACCCCGGCCATGGCGGCTTTACCGGTCTCGTGAGCGACAACCCCCATGTCCCGGCGATGTTCCTCGCCGTCGGCATGCTGGACACCACGGGCGCCATTGACGACAACATCACCCTGGCGCAGTCAGTGCTTGACCGTGCGCCGCTGCTCGAATACCACGCCTTTGCCAACACGCGGCACGGCTTCGGCGTTGGCACCGAGGGCACCAATTCGATGTTCTGGGTCCCGATGGCCGCCTGCTTCATGCAGCAGGCCACGGCACTGAAGAACGCGGAATAAAGACGCACAATCAGAATCGCCTCCACAGTCTGCTTGCATTCAGCAGACTGTGGAGGCGTTTTATTCATGTCCTATAATAAGTGTTGGGATAGCGAGGCAGCAAGGCCTGAGTTACACCCAATATTTTTAAAAGAGCGCATTTCCATTTCTTCTTGACTAACACACCAATGAAAAAGCCGTTTATCGTACAAATGCTGCATGGTATATCAAAAAGCTCTCAAACAGTTGTTGGTAAACTATGTTGCGTTCCCCCGCAACCACATGAAGAAGCACTCGTCCATTGGACGGGTGCTTCTTCATGTCATTACAGGGAACGGTCTGCGGCGATGCTCTTCGGGTTATGAGACCGACGAGCGCAGCTCGTTGGGATAAGGCGCCTGCCCGCTGCCGGTGGCAGAGGAAGGGCAGGCGCCTTATCCGCAGCGGTCGAAAAATGCGAGGATCAGCGTAAGCCCGAAGCAT
>CACXDT010000214.1 GCA_902766405.1 Oscillospiraceae bacterium | reverse complement strand
TCTCCATTATGCTCTGCGGTCTTCGCCTCGTCTGGCGCAATTGAAGTCTCGCAATCCTTTTTAAAGCTTCTTATTTGTAAGTAGTATGAGACATGAAAGAGCTTGCCGCAAAACGAAGGAACTAATAGGTATTTTTTTCACACGCTCTTCACGCGCTGACCGGGAAGACGATATTCATGGTAAAAATCTGGTTATCGGTCTGGATGGAATAGCGCCCGCCGTATTTGTGGATGATTTTCTCGATGCTCAGCAGACCAAAGCCGTGGTTCTGCTCATCGCCCTTGGAGGTACGCAGGCGGCCGTCCGTCCACTGCAGCTCGCCCGCATAGCCGTTTTCAGTCGTGACGATGACAAAGCCCCGCTCGCGCCGCACCGATACCTGCACGTTTTTGACCTCGGTCTCGGGCAGGGCCGAAACCGCCTCGATGCAGTTGTCGATCAGGTTGCCGAAGAGCACATAGAGGTCGATCGTGTCCATGAATTCCAGCGCCTGTCCGTCGATGATGCAGGTAAACTGGATGCCAAGCTTGCGGCACTGGAAATTCTTCTCCTGGAATACGACATCCAACACCTCGCTGCCGGTCTCGATCTGCGAGCCGTAGCTGTCCACCAGCTCCATCATGCGCGCGTATTCCCGCTCGTCGGTCTTGTCCCGGATAGCCAGCAGCTGGTGCTTGAGATCGTGGCACTTGATGTTGATGGCCTCGATATTCTCCTTGCTGATGCGGTACTGTTCGCGCGCCTGCTCAAAGAGCATGGACAGCATTTGCAGCCGCCCCTCGGCCTGATTCTGCCGCAGCATGCTGTGCTGCACCAGCAGCAGAAAGACAGAGCAGAGTATATTGAACAGGCTCTTGAATACTTCCATCCATACGGAATCCATGGTCACGAGCTTGGAATAGACCAGATTCATATATAGATTGATCAGCAAGGAAACGACAAGCAGCATCAGCATCGCATGGAAGTCCAGCGTATGCGCCTCGGTCAGACGGTTATGCCGGAACATGAGCAGGTAGATAAGCCCATAACTCAGCAGCAAACAGACAAACCAGTTGAGCGCCACCGGCACATTCATCTTCTCTGTGATGTAATAGGCCAGCAGCTCCGGGCGCAGGAGAGAGATCAGGTTATCGAGCATACTCGCAATATGCTCGGCCGAGAAAACCGCCGCGGCCAGATAAAAAGTCTCTGTCCATGCGGCCTTACAGCAGAAGCGGATCGCGCACATCGCAATCAGGGCCTCGACGAGAAAGAGGAACACAATATAATAAAAGTTCTCGGTCAGAATGGGCAGCAAAAACGCGAGCAGAAAGCACAGCGCCGAGCAGCTGAGCACGCGCAGCCCATAGTGCTCGCGCTTTGGCAGCTTCCAGCTGAAGAGCAGCATACCCGATAGATAGCGCAGCATGAAATTAAGCTTGAGCACCAGGAAGGGATTGATGAACAGAGCCATATCAGAACCTCCCGAGGTTGATCTTCTTATTGCCGTAAAAATCGGCAATTTGCTGCATGAATTCCTTCTTGCGCGGTCGGCTGATGGGCAGCCGATCGCCGTTTACCAGCACGACCTCGTCCCCATCGATCCGCTGCACATGGTTGAGATTGACGACATAGGACTTGTTGCACATGGCAAAGCTGCCGCCGCTGAGACTTTCCATCACATCCTTCATCGTGCCGCGGGTCGAGACCGTCTCATCGGCCAGATGGAAGCTCAGGACATGGTTGAAAATATCCACATAGTAAATCTCATCGAAAAAGACGCTCACGGTCTTCTCCGCCGAGCGGATCAGCATCTTCTGCCGCGGTTCGGAGGCGAGCTTTCTCACCGCGCGATTCATCTTGGCCGAAAAGAAATTATACTGCAGGGGCTTGACGATGAAATCGAAGGCGTCGACCTCATAGCCGTTGACGGCAAAGCGGGCCAGCGCCGTGACAAAGATCAGCAGCACATGGGTATCCCGCTCGCGCAGGGCCTTGGCCACATGCATGCCGTTCATGGCGGGCATGTCGATATCCATAAAGATCAGATCGTATTCGCCCCGATACTGCTCCAAAAACAGAATACCGTTGTCATAGCGCCGGGTTTCGATCTCCAGCTTGTTTTCCCGGGCATAGCGTTTGAGATGAGATTGCAGATAGTCCGCGTCCCGGTCGTTATCCTCGATGATTGCCGCACGAAGCATGGTCGTTCACCTTCTGTAATGATATTCTACTGGAAAAGAGAAGAAAATGCAAGATTGCCGGAGCTCTCCCACTGGCGGAGAGCTCCGGCTGATTGATAAAAAACAGATTACTCGTTGACGACCAGGGAGAAGGCCTCGTTGTCGCACTCGACGGTCAGCTCGGCATAGTCCTCGAGCAGCTCGGGATCCTCTTCGGAGGTGGTGACGGAGCCGTTCATGACATAGGTGACATCCGTGCCGGTCAGAACGACCTCAAGGGTGCCCTCGTCGTCGCTGACGACCTCATAGGTGCCGGTGACAAAATAGAACCAGTTGGTGACAACAACATAGGAGTTGTGGATAATGGAGGTGTTGTCGACCAGCAGGAAGGTGCCGTCGTCCTTGAGGGTGAGGACCTTGGCGACGCCGTTATAAACGTCGTTCTCATAACCGGCTTCGCAGTAGACGGTGTTGCCGACATAGGTGTTGTCGGCAAAGGCGGTGGTGCCGATGGCGGACAGGACCAGGACCAGGACGATGAGCAGAGACAGCGCTTTTTTCATTGTATTTTCCTCCCAAACAGTATTGAGTGTTTATTTTTTGCAGAACCGGCGGGGGCGTTCCAGTGTCGCCCCCCGCCGGGACATACACGGTTTTTGGCTCCTCCTCTGGGGGAGCTGTCGCGGCGCGTTTCACGCAAGCGCCGTGACTGAGGGAGTTAATCAACAACCTCGATGTTCTTTTTCCGTTTTCCGACGATGAACCCGGCGGCGATCAGCGCCAGGGCGACGACGCCCACGCCGATGTTGCCCTCCATCAGCCAGATGCGCCAGGGCGCGGTGGCATAGGTGATGACCGTGGCGTCCGAGGTCTTGTTGACGGTCGAGGAGTTGACCTGCGTATAGAAGATGTTTTTGCAGGCCTCGCGCATGACGCGGACAGTGCTGGGATTCTTGGTGTCGGTGAATTTCGTGGGCAGGGTGGTCTCGTTCGCGAGCATCAGATCGTTGCCGCTGGAGACGCCGGCCTCGACGTGCATGTAGGCGTTGCCGTTATAGTCGGTGATGACGGTGCCGAGGAAGCCCCATTCGCCGCGCAGCATATCCTTGAGCAGGGCGGAGGATGCGCCGCACCATACATCGCCGATGCGGTTGAAGGAGCTCATCAGCGCCGTGCAGGCGCGCGTCTCCTTGTAGACGGTCTCGCCGTTATCGAGGTACTTGAGCGTCGTGGTGGGCTCTTTGACAAGGATCTCATAGGCGCGGGCATAGATCTCGCGCAGGGCCTGCTCGTTGCACCAGACGACAAAGCCGTTGGCAATACGGTAGCGGTCCATATCGTTGAGGACAAAATGCTTGGCATAGCAGGTCAGGCCGAGGTCGGCCGCGCCCTTGACCGTGGCGGCGCACATCCGGCCGCTGATCAGCGGGTCCTCAGAGTAGTACTCAAAGCCGCGGCCGCCGAAGGGCGAGCGGTGGATGTCGCAGCCGGGGGCGTACCAGCCGTTCATGTTGGCGAGCAGCGCCTCGTTGCCGACGCTGCGGCCGAACTCCTCGGCGAGCTCCACGTTCCAGGTGGCCGCCGTCAGCGTGGCCGAGCAGTTGAAGTTGCCGCTGGTGCCAAAGCCCAGGCCGCCGTACTGCTTGAGCCCGGCAGGGCCGTCGGTGGCGCTGGAGGCGGGCAGGTCGACCGCCTTGACGGCGGGCGTGCCCTGGTTGCCGGCATAGATCAGCTTGCTCATGGATTTCGGGCCCATCTGGTCGAGCAGCATATCCCAGCGCGGATCGTCATAGGCCGCGCCGCGCAGGGCGACCGCCGTCCAGACCGGATCGGCGCCGGTCGTGGGCGTCTGCTCATCGGCGACATAGTAATCCGGGGTATAAGCGCCGAGTCTCGCGATCGTGGCGTCGGAGGCCGTGAGGTCCTCCTTGGTCGGCGCGGTCGGGAAGGACGCCGAGAAGTTTTCGCGGGTAAAGAGCGTGCTCTTGCCGCCCGTGGCCTCGGTATAGGGCACAAACTGGGCGTTGAGATCGTCAAAGCGGTTCACGGCGGCCTGCACGGTCAGCGCGTCCCTGGCTTCGGCCGAGAGGTTGCGCGTCTCGCCCTTCTGGGCGTCGATCTCGCTCTGGCGGGGATTGCTCTCGCCGTAGACGACCTTCTTCGCGACGTTGTAGACATACTCGCAGTTCTCGCCGTAGGTCTCGTGCGCGTTTTTGTTGACGGTGATGCGGTAGTCGCCCTCGTCGAGGACATAGCAGCGCTCGGTCAGGAAATCATACGAGGCCATGTTCTCGATCGGGAAGGAGAGCGTGTAGTCGGCGGACTTGCCGGGCTGCAGCAGCTCGGTCTTGGCAAAGGCGGCCAGCACGGTGTCGGACTTCTCCACACCGCCGACGGTGTAGGGCGCGTGGAAATAGAGCTGAACCACGTCCTTACCGGCCACGTCGCCGGTGTTCTTTACCGTGACGGTGACAACGATGTTGCCCTTGTCTGCCTTGGCATCCTTTATGCTCTGTTCAAACGTGGTGTAGCTCAGACCGTAGCCGAAAGGATAGGCGACCGCGTCCTCATAGGACTTGCCGCTCTCACCCTCGACCGTGAAGCTGCCGCCGTCGGCCGAAACGGTCTCGTAGTAGCGATAGCCGAAGTAGATGCCCTCCTCGTACTCGACGACATAGCTGTCGCCCAGGGCGTTCGACTTGGAGACGTTCAGATACTGCACAGCGGAGGTGTTCGGGAAGGTCGGGTCGGCGGTCATATCCACGACCCAGGTATCGACCGTGTGGCCGGAGGGGTTCACATCGCCCTTGAGGATGTTCGCGAGAGCCACGGTGCCGCGGGAGCCGGGATAGGCCATCCAGAGGATCGCGTCGACCTGCGGATCGTCGCGCAGCGCGCCGATCTCCATGACGTTGGCGCTGTTGATGACGACGATGACCTTATCAAAATTCGCCTCGGCGTGGGCGAGCAGCTCGCGCTCTTCGCGGCTCAGCTCCAGCTGGTGCTGACCGGGCTCGTAGTTCGCGGTCTCGGCCACACTCGTCTGCATGGCGGTCACGCCCGCGTCCAGCGCGCCCTTGAGATCGGTGCAGAAGTCCATGCCCTCGCCGCCCTGACGGCCAAAGACGAGGATCGCCGCGTCGCCGTAGCTCTTGTAGCTCGCGGTGACATCGTCGGTGTACCAGCTCTGGGGGAACTCGCCGATGTAGTAAGTCATGTCGGCGGCCTTGTCCATCGTGGTCTTCGCCACGGGGACCTTATCGAGATTGTTTTTATAGAGCTCGGTCAGCGTGGGGTTGACCCGGAAGCCGGCCTGCGTCAGCGCGTCGGTCAGCGTCGTGCACTGGCCCTCGTCGCCGGCGCCCGAGCCGGTGCCGCCGAAGACGGTCTCGACGCTGCGGCGGCCCATCAGGCTCACCGCGCCCGCGGCCATCGGCAGCGCGCCGTTTTCATTCTTCATCAGGACGATGCCCTCTTCCGCAATGCGGCGCGTCACGTCCTTGGCGACCTTGTCCGCCTCCTCGGCGGTCTTGGAATCGAGCGTATAGTATTCGGTATCCCAGTTCTCGGCGCCCTCCTTGGTCGTGATCGTGGCCTCGCCGAGACCGACGTACACGTCCAGCAGACGCGAGAAGTAGTTCGCGGCGACGTTGGCCGCCAGCAGCAGCACCAGCAGCACGCAGCCGATCGAGAGCAGCACGCGGCCGCCCTTCCGGGCTTTCTTTTCCTTATTCATGGAAGCATCCTCTCCTTTTTTGACATTCCGTTTTCGCTGCGCCCAGCATACGGTTTGCCGGATCGCTTTGCAAGCGATCTGCCCGCAACTGTCGTTTTTGCAACCGCAACTGCACCGCGAGCGCAGGAGAAGTTAATAAAATGACAGTTCCGGTCAATTCCCTTGCGGAATGACCGGAACTCTTTTATTGTATGGCCAGCATCAGCCATAAAAAATAATGAAAGGATGACTAATTTGAACAAGAAACTGCTCTCTGCCCTGTCTCTGCTGCTGATCGCCGCGCTGCTGCTCGGCGGTGCGGCCGCCTTCGCCGACTACACCGCGCCCGAATACGAATGGCCCTTTATTAAAAAGGTGCCGATGAAGCCCAAGTACACCGAGGACGTGGAGCACCACGGCACGGTCGAGACTCTGCGCTACACGACCCACGCCTACGCCATCGAGGCCGTCGCGGCGGGCAACGTCGTCTCGGCCGAGGACGACAACCCCGACATCATGCCGCTCGACAAGGATGCCCTCTGCGGCGATCAGACCGAGTTCGTCATGGAGAAGGAGCTGCTGGTCTATCTGCCCTACGGCTACGACCCCGCGCAGAAGTACAACGTCGTCTATGCCCTGCACGGCACCGAGGGCGACGAGACCTATTGGATCGGCGACAACGCCACCGGCTCGAGCACCCGCAAGATGATCGACCGCATGATCGACAAGGGCGAATGCGCGCCCTTCATCCTTGTGACGCCCAATTACTACTCGATCCCCGCGGACAAGGCCGATCTCTTCACCGACTGGTACACCGGCGATATGCTCGCGAATATCTGGCCGATGTACTTCTGGCAGGAGCTGCGCAACGACATTATCCCGCTCGTAGAGAGCAGCTATTCCACCTACGGCGGCGAGAGTGACGCGCGCGATCACCGCGCCTTCTGCGGCCTGAGCCGCGGCAGCATGACCACGATCAACTCGGTGATGATGCATTGCCTCGACCAGTTTGCCTACTTCGGCGCCTTCTCCGGTGCCTGGTGCGACTTTGACGCCTTCAAGGCCACCCTCGAATCCGACGAGTACAGGGATCTCGACGTCAAGTTCTGGTACAACGGCAACGGCAGCGCCGACTTCTCGCTCGAAAACCACGAGGCCTTCCGTGACCGCTGCCTCACCGAGATGCCCGACCGCTTTGTCGACGGCGAAAACTTCGCCTGGATCAGCTTCAAGGGCGGCGCCCACGCCTACAACGCCTGGCTGCCCGATCTGTACAACTCGCTGCTTGTATTCTTTACGAAATAATACCAATCTTCAATAAAACGCTTACAAAGAAGCGTTTTATGCGCAGCGAAGGCTGCGCCAGGCAAAGCCTGCGCTTTGCCGAAGATTGGTATTGCACGGCTTCTTCAAAGGCGCAATGCGCCTTTGCCTGTGAGCACAATGGCTCACAGGCAATTAAACGATTTTTAATCGTTTAATTGAAGAATAGTATAAGAAAGGACGAAATTGACGATGAAAAAGTTCATTTCTCTGCTCCTGGCTCTGGCGCTGTGCCTGAGTCTCGGCGCGGCCGCGTTTGCCGACTGCTATACCGACGCCGGTTTTATCAAGAAGATCCCGATGAAGCCCAAATACACCGAGGCCGTGGAAAACCATGGCACGGTCGAGGTGCTCAGCTACACCTGCCACGCCTACGCGCTCGAGGCCATCGCCGCCGGCGACTTTGAGATCTGCGAGAGCGCCGACGGCAACACCGTCCTGCCCGAGGTCCCGGAGGGGCTGCTGCCCGAGGCCGGTACCGATATCATGGTCGAAAAGCAGCTCTACGTCTATCTGCCCTACGGCTACGATGCCTCGAAGGACTATAACGTGCTCTATCTGATGCACGGCGGCGGCGAGGACGAGGCCTACTGGCTCAGCGAGGAGCGCATGGGCAAGGGCACGCTGGCCCTGCTGGACCGCATGTTCGACAAGGGCGAGGCCGAGCCCACGATCATCGTCTGCCCCACGTT
>CACXDT010000213.1 GCA_902766405.1 Oscillospiraceae bacterium | reverse complement strand
CGCCGCGGGCGGCTCGAGCCCGATCGGCACGCGCGGCCCCGGCGAGACCCAGCTCGAGACCGACCGCCGCCACATCCACCGCAAGATCGACAAGCTCAAGGACGATCTGGAGGAGGTGCGCCGCGTGCGGGGCACCCAGCGCGGGCACCGGCAGAAAAACGAGATTCCCGTCGTGGCCATCGTGGGCTATACGAACGCCGGGAAATCGACGCTGTTAAACTGTCTGACGGGCTCGGACATCCCGGCAAACGACCGGCTGTTCGACACGCTCGACACGACGACCCGCCGCCTGCGCATCGACGAGACGCAGGAGGTGCTGCTCAGCGACACGGTCGGCTTTATCCGCAAGCTGCCGACGCATCTGGTCGAGGCCTTCAAGGCCACGCTCGAGGAGCTGCGCTATGCCGACGTGCTGCTGCACGTCATCGACATCTCCAATCCCGAGTGGGAGCAGCAGGCGCGCATCGTCGATGCCCTGATCCGCCAGCTTGACGCCGAGCAGACGCCCTGCATCCGCGTGTACAACAAGTGCGACCGGTATATCGGCATCCTGCCGCACGGCGAGGATGTGGTCTGCCTCTCCGCCAAGAGCGGCGAGGGGGCCGACGTGCTTGTCAAAAAGCTCTCTACGCGCCTCGGTCACAGCCGCCGCACGGTTTCGCTGCGCATCCCCTACTCTGAGGCCGGACTGGTGGACACGCTCAACCGCGAGGCCGAGATCTTCAAGTTAGAGTACACCGACGGCGGCATCGAATGCGAGGCCGTCGTGACGCCGGCGCTCTTCGGCCGCGTCAAGGCCTTCATCCCCGGCTATGTCGAGCCGAAGGAGGACTGGGAGACATGAACGAGTATTTCGTGCCCGCCGGTTCGGGCGAGGCGGAGCTGGTGGAAAAGCGCAGCCGCTTTCTCGGCCATCTGCGGCCGATCGAGAGCGAGGAGGAGGCCCGCGCCTTCATCGAGGCCATGAAAAAGCAATATTACGACGCCCGGCACAACTGCTGGTGCTATCTGATCCGCGGCGGGGCCGAGCGCTACTCGGACGACGGCGAGCCCCAGGGCACGGCCGGCATCCCGATGCTCGAGGTGTTTCGCCGCGCGGGCGTGACGAATCTCGTGTGCGTGGTGACACGCTACTTCGGCGGCGTGCTGCTGGGCACCGGCGGGCTGCTGCGCGCCTATACGCAGAGCGCGAGGGACGCGCTGGACAGCGCCGGGATTGCCGCTGTGCGGCAGTGGGTGCAGCTGGACATGCCCTGCCCCTATGCCCTGCTTGAGCGCGTGAAGACCGAGCTCGCCGCCTGCGAGGGTGTGACCGAGGGCGTGGACTACGGCGCCGAGGTGCTGCTACACGCCCTGCTGCCCGAGGCCGCGGCCGCACGCTTTGCCGACCGCGTTTTCGAGCTCTCGGCCGGAAAACTCCGAGTGCGCGAGACCGGCCGCGTGTTCCGGGCGGCGGCAATACAGTAACAGCATATAAGGCATAAAATAAATGAATACTGAAGACTTAAGACTGAATAATGAAGAATGACGGAGTCGCTTCGCGACGATTCAAATCCATCCCCGAAGGGGATTCCTCTATTTTTAAGTTTTCAGTTTTCAGTATTCATTATTCATTTCCGGTTTATCCGGGTCAGAGGTCATACCATGTACAAACCCTTAGCTGACGAGATTCGCCCCCGCACGCTTGACGAGGTCGTGGGGCAAAAACATATTCTGGGCTCGAACGGCCTGCTGCGCCGCATTGCCGACAGCGGACAGATCCCGAACATGATCTTCTACGGCCCCTCGGGCACGGGGAAGACCACCGTAGCCCGCATCCTGGCCGAGCGGACGCAGCGCAGCCTGCGCAAGCTGAACGCCACGACGGCCGGGATCGCCGACATCAAGCAGATCATTGCCGAGCTCGACACGATGCTGACGCCAGGCGGCGTCTTACTGTACTTAGACGAGATCCAGTATTTCAACAAAAAACAGCAGCTCGAGCGCGTTCATCGCCTTGCGCACGTCGCCGCCGCAGCCCTGGGCGATGCGGTGCACCACACCGTCCTCGAGTG
>CACXDT010000212.1 GCA_902766405.1 Oscillospiraceae bacterium | reverse complement strand
TTTTTCTTGAAATACACAAAGTATTTCTGCGAAAAACTGCCATCATCAGAACCCAAATTTTCTCAGGATTCGCTCTCGCCGAATTATACGGTATTGCCTTTAGACAGACAGGATCAGACAGATAGATGGAAAGGTGGATAAAAGATATGATCACTGCACAGGACATCCATGAGAAAACATTTGCGACCGTTCGCATCAACGGATATGATAAGCCCTCTGTGGACGATTTTCTGGACGAGCTCGCCGAGGAGATCGGCGCCGCGCAGAAGGAAAACGCGGTTCTTAAGAGCAAGATGAAGGTTCTTGTCGACAAGATCGAGGAATACCGCGCCAATGAAGAGGCGCTGAACATGGCCGTCATTTCGGCCCAGAAGCTCGCTGTCCAGATCGAGAGCGAGGCGCGCAGCCGCGCCAGCGCCATTCTCGCCGACGCCGAGGCGCAGGCCCAGGCCAAGGTCGGCGGCATCACCGCCCAGGTCGAGAGCGAGGAGAAGCGTCTGGCCGACGCCAAGGTCGTCACCGCCGCCTTCCTCAAGAAGGCCAAGGAGCTTGTCGGCTCCGAGCTCAAGGCGCTTGACGCCATCGGCGGTAAGCTTGACGTGAAGGAGTCGATGGCTCCGGCCGCGCCTGCGCCTGCACCGGCTCCGGCTCCGGCCCCTGTGGTTGAAGAGGCCAAGCCCGCCCCGGCGGCCGTGGCGTCGGTCGAGGACGCCGTGCGCGCCATTGAGGACAATGTGTCCAAGCTGCGCACCGAGCCGGAAATGGATCTGGATTTCCAGTTGGATCTGGACGGCGTCAAGCCCTCCAAAAGCAAGCGCTCCGACAGCACCCAGCCCTTCTCCCTGTAAAGCAAAGCCCATCTGAAGCTTCTGTGGGGCGCACGCAAAAGCGAGCGCCCCGCTCTTGGACTTTTCCATACGTGAAAAGTCCCTTGCCATTTCGACCATTCAGATCGCGAATGAGCGCCAATCTTCGCAAAATGGCAATTTTTCGGTGATTTACGGTTAGCGTTCCTATCACTAATCACGAATCACCAATCACTTTTCCGGTCTAACCGGGTTAGGAGTACAGGAAACCAATGGCCAAGGATTACAATGCCACACTGAACCTGCCAAAAACCGACTTTCCCATGCGCGCCGGTCTGCCCAAGCGCGAGCCGGATATGCTGAAGGCCTGGGAGCAGCAGGATGTCTACCACGAGCTTCTGAAGAAAAACGAGGGGCACCCCCGCTTTGCCCTGCACGACGGCCCTCCGTTCTCCAACGGCGATATTCACATGGGCCACGCGCTCAACAAGTCGATCAAGGATTTCATTATCCGCTCCTATGCGATGCGCGGCTACTATACGCCCTATATCCCCGGCTGGGACAACCACGGCATGCCGATCGAGAGCGCTATCATCAAGGAACAGAAGCTCAACCATAAGGCCATGTCGGTCTCCGACTTCCGCAGCGCCTGCCACGACTACGCGGAAAAATACGTCCAGCGCCAGATGGCCGGCTTCAAGAGGCTCGGGATCCTGGGCGACTGGGAGCACCCCTACAAGACCATGAACAAGAGCTTCGAGGCTGAGGAGACCCGGATCTTCGGGCGGATGTACAAAAAGGGCTACATCTATAAGGGCCTCAAGCCCGTCTACTGGTGTCCCAAGGACGAGACCGCCCTCGCTGAGGCCGAGATCGAGTATCAGGACGACCCCTGCACGACCGTCTATGTAAAGTTTGCCATGGGCGACGACAAGGGACGGCTCTCCCATCTCGATACCTCGCGGCTGTACTTCCTGATCTGGACCACGACGATCTGGACGCTGCCCGGCAATATCGGCATCTCGCTGCACCCGGACGAGAGCTATGCGATCGTCAGGGCCGCCAACGGCGAGAGCTATATTCTGGCCGAGCCTCTGGTGGAAAAGGTCATGAAGGTCGGCGGTATCGAGAGCTATGAGATCGTCGAGACCCACCCCGGCTCCTTCTTCGAGTATATGCAGGCGCGCCACCCCTTCCTCGATAAGCCCAGTCTCATCATGAACGCGGACTATGTCACGATGGAGGACGGCACCGGCTGCGTGCACACCGCGCCCGGCTTTGGCGCCGACGACTATAAAACCTGCATGCGCTACGGCACCGAGCTGGTCGTCCCCGTGGACGATCAGGGCCGCCATACCGACTATGCCGGCAAGTACGCCGGACTGAAGACCGACGAGTCCAATCCGATCATCCTGGCCGACATGAAGGCCGCGGGCAGTCTCTTTGCCTCGGCGGAGATCACGCACAGCTATCCCCACTGCTGGCGCTGCAAGAGCCCGATCATCTTCCGCGCCACGCCGCAGTGGTTCTGCTCGGTCGATTCCTTCAAGGACGAGGCCGTCCGCGCCTGCGACGACGTGAAGTGGCTGCCGGCCTGGGGCAAGGACCGCATGATCGCCATGATCCGCGAGCGCGCCGACTGGTGCATCTCCCGCCAGCGCCGCTGGGGCCTGCCGATCCCGGTGTTCTACTGTGAGGACTGCGGCAAGCCCATCTGCACCGACGAGACGATCGAGGCCGTCGCCGCCGTCTATGAGAAGGACGGCAGCAACGCCTGGTTCGACCGCGAGGCAAGTGAGCTGCTGCCCGAGGGCTTTGTCTGCCCCCACTGCGGCGGCACGCACTTTACGAAAGAGACCAACACGCTCGACGGCTGGTTTGACTCCGGCTCCAGCCATTTCGCCTCGATGCAGCGCGACCAGAACTTCTGGCCCGCCGATATGTATCTCGAGGGCGGCGACCAGTACCGCGGCTGGTTCCAGTCCAGTCTGCTGACGGCTGTCGGCGCGCTCGGCAAGGGCGCCCCTTACCGCGAATGCCTGACCCACGGCTGGACCGTGGACGAGAAGGGCCGCACGATGCACAAGTCGCTCGGCAACGGCGTCGACCCGGCCGACCTCATCAAGGAGTTCGGCGCCGACATGGTGCGTCTCTGGGCCGGTTCCGCCGACTACCATGTGGATGTGCGCTCGGACAAGGGCGTGTTCAAGCAGCTCAGCCAGAACTACCTCAAGTTCCGCAACACCGCGCGCTACTGTCTCGGCAACCTCGACGGCTTCGACCCGAATGTCCTGGTCGCCCCGGAGGATATGCTGCCTCTCGACCGCTGGGCGGTCACCCGACTGAACGCCCTGATCGAAAAGGTGGCCCAGGCCTACGACGACTACGAGTTCCACGTGGTCTCCCACGCGATCAACGACTTCTGCGTGGTCGAACTTTCGAGTTTTTATCTTGACATTATCAAGGATCGGTTGTACTGTGAAGAGAGGGATTCTCTCATCCGTCGCAGTGCCCAGACGGCGCTCTGGCTGATCCTCGACAGCATGACGCGCATGTTCGCGCCGATCCTGGCCTTCACCTGTGACGAGATCTGGCAGGCCATGCCCCACCGCGAGGGCGACGATGAGCGCAACGTGGTTTACAATACCATGAACAAGCCCTTTGCCGACTATGCTCTCGACGAGAGCGAGATGGCCCGCTGGGACAAGCTGATTTCCCTGCGCGACGACGTGAACGTCGTGCTTGAGTCCGCCCGTGCCGCCAAGCGCATCGGCAAGCCGCTCGAGGCCGCGGTCACGCTCCGCGCCGAGGACGGTGAGGCCAAAGAGCTGCTCGACGCTGTCTCCGATATGGATCTGGCCGATCTGCTGATCGTTTCGGAGTGCCTGGTCAGAGAGGATGGGGGCGACGAGGAGAACGCCGTCGCTGGCAACGGCAGCAGCAACCGGGGCTTGCACATCACCGTAACCGAGGCGAGCGGCGTCAAATGCCCGCGCTGCTGGAAGCAGAGCACAAAGGCCAACGCTGACGGCCTGTGCCCGCGCTGCGCCGCCGTCGTGGCGAAGCTTGGCGAGTAAGACGCGCGGAAAAGATCTTTATAGTGCACCTTGGACGCCGAGCGTCGGCGCCCTGGCCGGAAGCAGATTTCCAGATAGATTCCGGCGAAATATGTTTGCTCCGGAAGGCCGGAGCGGATAGGAGAAAGATATGCTGTACGCCATCGTTGCCCTGCTGATCGTGATTCTCGATCAATGGACCAAATACTGGGTCGCCGCGAATATCGTGGAGAATTCCGGCATCAAAGAGGTCATCCCCGGCATCCTGAGCCTGGTCAACCTGCATAATGACGGAGCGGCCTTTGGCTTCTTAAGCGGCGCAAACGCCACGCTGATTTTTGCCGGCATCTGCGTTGTATTTGTCATTGTGGTCATTATCCTGCTGGTCACCCGCGTCGTACGCGGCAGTCTTGGCCGTTGGGCTCTGATCTTCATTATGGCCGGCGGAATCGGCAACTGCATCGACCGGGTGGTCTATGCCTATGTGCAGGACATGTTCAAGATCGATGTCATCAACTGGTTCCCGATCTTCAACGTGGCGGACGCTTTCATTGTGATCGGTTGTGTACTGTTCATCCTGTATATCCTCTTTGGCGGCAACAAGCGCGCCAGACGCCGTGAGGAAGAGGACGAGTACTACGACGATGATGAGTATGAGGATGATGACGACTCCGACGACGAGGACGACGACTACGAGGACGAGAAACCCGCGAAGAAAAAACGTCTGTCCCTGCGTGAGCGGCGCCGTATGAAGAAGGAAGAGGAGTACGACGACGATTACGACGATGAGGATGAATACGACGACGATTATGACGAGGATGACGATTACGACGACGAAAAGTCCTCGAAGCGCGGCAAGCGTGAGAGCGTAAAGCCTGCCCGCGCCGAGAAGCCGAGCCGTCGCCAGGCCGCCTCCCACACCTACGAGGAGGACTACGAGCAGTTCAAGGCTGCCCGCGCCGCCCGTCAGGGCCAGCAGCCGGCGGAGAAAAAGAGCGCCGCCGCGTACGATCCCTCCGATCCGTTTGCCGAGTGGGATCGTGCCCAGAAGGTCCAGGCTGAAAAGCCCGCACCTGCTCCGGCTCCGACCCCGGCCCCTGCGCCCGCACCTGCCCCGGCTCCGACCCCGGCCCCCGCGCCTGCCCCGGCCCCCGCACCCGCTCCGGCGCCGGCTCCGGCCGCCCCGGCCGAGGAGACGTACAGCCTGGACGATATCCTCAACGAGTTCCGGTAAAGCGTGGACGAATTCAACGAAATACTGGCAGAGGAGAGCGGCGAGCGAGTCGACGCTCTCCTCGCGCGCCATATGGAGGGCCTGTCGCGCAGCGCCCTGCAGCGCCTGCTCGAGAACGGGGCGGTGACGCTCTGGGGCAACAGCGTGAAAAAGAACTACCGCTGCCGCGCCGGGGATCTTTTTTGCGTCTGCCTGCCCGAGCTGCAGGAGCTGCCGCTGCTGCCCCAGGCGATCCCCCTGGACATCGTCTATGAGGACGGCGACTTGATCGCCGTCAATAAGCCACGGGGTCTTGTCGTCCACCCCGCGCCCGGACATCCGGACGGCACGCTGGTCAATGCCCTGCTGTACCACTGCGGCGACAGTCTCTCCGGCATCGGCGGCGAGCGGCGGCCCGGCATCGTCCACCGCATCGACAAGGACACCTCGGGTCTGCTGATCGCGGCCAAGAACGACTTTGCCCACCGCGCGCTCGCCGAACAGCTGGCCGACCACAGTCTCTACCGCGAGTACGAGGCCGTGGTTCACGGCCGCTTCCGCGAGGACAGCGGTACGGTGGACGCGCCCATCGGCCGCCACCCGGTCGACCGGAAACGCATGGCCGTCACCGATAAAAACAGCAAGCGCGCCATTACGCACTGGCAGGTGCTCGCGCGCTATCGGGACTATACCCATCTGCTCTGCCGTCTTGAGACCGGACGCACACACCAGATCCGCGTCCATATGGCCCACAGCGGTCACGCGCTGCTCGGCGACGCGCTCTACGGCGCACCCTCGCCCGACAAGGGGCTCGAGGGTCAGTGCCTGCACGCGCGGCGGCTGCATTTCATCCATCCGCGGACAGGGGAGCGGGTGTGTCTCGAATGCCCGCTGCCGGACTATTTTACGGCCGTCCTCTCGCGGCTCGGACCCAAAAAGGAGGATTATGTATGAACTTCAAACAGCTGCTCCCCACGGTGCTGGCCGCCGTGGCTGTCCTTGGCCTGCTGGTGCTGCTCTTCCGGCTGCTCACCGGCGTTTTTGCCCTGGCCAGCGGACTGCTGAATACGCTGCTCGGCCTGGCCGTCACCGTCGCGCTCGTCGCCATCGTGGCCTGGATGTTTTCCTACGCGAAAAAGCGTAAAAAATAGGATTTTACGAGTGGGCTCTTGCCTCGCCCCGGCGCTCCCCACTCTCGCTGCGCTCGGGGGCGAGCCAAGTTTCTCCAAAAACAGGAGAATAACACGCACCATTGACGGAACGACAACTTTCTGATACAATACGCACAGTCTGTACATAATAAACAGAGAATAAAAAAGGAGATAGATCCATGATTACAAAAAACATGATCGTCACGGACATTCTGGCCGTGGACGACGATATCGCCCCGATCCTGATGCAGATGGGCATGCACTGCATCGGCTGCATGGCCGCCGGCGGTGAAGACCTTGAGACCGCCATGATGGTGCACGGCTATTCCGCCGAGGATGTGGAAAAGGTTGTCAACTATATCAACGAGTATCTGAAATCCAAGGCTGCCAACGCCGGGTGATTCAAAAAAATGCCGACATTCCATCTGAAAGGCAGATGGAATGTCGGTATTTTTTGATGCTGGTATCGATCGTGCCCGGTGCTGCGCTCAATGGCTTGCACTTGTCAGGCAAAGAATAAGAAGTAACCGCCGTACAGTTTCCCGACTCCCGGCGATTACTTCGTTAAGGTGAGGGGCTGGCCGTTTACCGGCAGCACCTTTTTATAGCTATATGATATCGCTGCGCGCATGGAATTGTCAAGAGGGCATATTTTGCCAGGTGATATAAGATACATATAAGATACAATGACTCCGGTTTTCCGTCTGAAAAAGGCGGAAAACCGGAGCTTTTAGCTGTCAACGAATACGGAAAACACAGGGGGATTTAGCTTTTCAGCCGTTATGTGCTATGATTTCTCCATCGACAGGAAGCGTCAGCAAAAATGTTCCAGATCAGAGAGCTTAATTGGCTGTCTGTCAGGAAACAATACCGTATAGCCTGTCCGCGTATCAATTGCGGACAGGCTTTTTCGCGGAAGGGAGAAAGAATGCAGATTTATGGCTATGTGCGTGTTTCAAGTGCGGATCAAAACGAAGAAAGACAGCTGCTTGCGCTGCACGAGCGCGGGCTGACCGACCGGCAGATCTATATGGACAAGCAGAGCGGCAAGGACTTTAACCGCCCACAGTATAAGCGCCTTGTCAAACGGCTGCACCCCGGCGATCTGCTGTATATTCTCAGCATTGACCGCCTGGGGCGGAATTATATTGAAATCCAGAACCAGTGGCGCATCCTGACCAAGGAGAAGGGCATCGACATCTGTGTGCTGGATATGCCGCTGCTCGACACCCGGCAGGGCAAGGATCTGATGGGCACCTTTATTGCCGACCTTGTGCTGCAGATCCTGTCCTTTGTCGCGCAGAGCGAGCGCGAGAATATCCGGCACCGGCAGGCGCAGGGGATTGCGGCGGCCAAAGCCCGCGGCGTCCACTTTGGCCGCCCCGAACGGCCCGTTCCGGAGAATTTCGCGGACATCGTCCGCCGCTGGGAAACGGGCGAGCTGACGGTCGAGGAAGCAATCGACCACTGCGCCGTGAGCGAATCGACCTTCTACCGCCGCCTGCGGGAGTACCGCATGATAAAAAAATAGCGAACTGTCATAAATTACATAATATCATCCAAATTTCTGTGGAAAGCGAACGTGAGCAGCGTTGATACCGTTTCTCTCGGAACAGTACAGGGCCGCCCCGGTTTAGGGCGAAGGGGATCGAACCCCTGCCGGTTTTAACGGGCGGATTTCCGCCGATACAGCGTCAAACACCTTGAAAATACAGGCGTAT
>CACXDT010000211.1 GCA_902766405.1 Oscillospiraceae bacterium | reverse complement strand
CCCCGAAAAACACAGATTATTCTGTGTTTTTCATGCGAAACAGCGTTTCGCATGCGCGCATTTCATGCGCGTGGGGATTTAGTTATAGCAATTGTACCATATCTGATTTTGAAATCAAGTCCGCAAGCATTGACTGTACGAAATATCAGCATTCAGAAGCGAGAAAGAATTGATGAATCAAGACCTTTGAAGTATAATGAGATTTGCTATCGGCGCGTCTCATCCGGAAACCACCGTCGGCACAGGCGCGGCGGTCTGCTTGACCTCCGACCGGCTCCTTATCGACCGAAAGAACCGGTATGTTCTCTCACGGTGCATAGGACAAGCGGTGGGAAGAGAAAAGAAAGGAATGAGGACATGAAACTGATCCATCTGTCTGATCTTCATCTCGGCAAACGCCTGAATGAGTTTTCCCTGCTGGAGGATCAGACATATATCCTGATGAAAATCCTCAATATCATCGACGAGGAACAGCCGGACGCTGTGCTGATCGCGGGCGATGTCTATGACAAATCCGTTCCCTCGGCCGAGGCTGTGGAGCTGCTGGACGATTTCCTCGTTCGACTGGCCGAGCGCAGCTTCCGCGGGCGGAAGCTACAGACCTTTGTCATCAGCGGCAACCACGACTCGCCGGAGCGGCTGGCCTTCGGCGGGCGGCTCATGGGGGCGAGCGGGATCCACCTGTCCCCGGTGTACAGCGGCCATGTGGAGCCGATCACACTGACGGACGAGTTCGGCGCGGTAGCTGTCTATATGCTGCCGTTTGTCAAGCCCGGGCATGTCCGCCGCTTCTATCCGGAGGAGAGGATCGAGAGCTATACCGACGCGCTGACGGTGGCGATCACTGACATGAAGCCGGATTTTTCACAGCGCAATGTCCTGATCGCCCACCAGTTTGTCACCGGGGCGGAGCGCTCCGAATCGGAGGAGGTATCGGTCGGCGGACTGGACAATGTGGATGTCTCGGCCTTCGACGGCTTCGACTACGTGGCGCTGGGCCATATCCACGGGCCACAGAACATCGGCTCGGAGCGCGTCCGCTACAGCGGCACACCGCTGAAATACTCCTTCTCCGAGGCCGGACAGCAAAAGAGCGTCACGGTCGTTGAGCTTAAGGAAAAGGGTACGCTGCATGTCCGCCCATCACCGCTCACGCCGCGGCGGGAGCTGGTCGAGCTGCGCGGGCCGTATGAAGAGCTCATGAGCAAGCGCTTTTACGAGAATACCGGCTATCAGGAGGACTATATCCATATCACCCTGACGGATGAGGAGGATGTGCCCGAGGCGATGGCGCGCCTGCGCGTCGTATACCGGAATCTGATGAAGCTGGACTATGACAACACGCGCACGAGAACGGTCTTTCAGCTTGAGGCCGCGCAGGACACGGAGAATCAATCGCCCCTGCAGCTGTTTGCGAAGTTCTACGAGAAGCAAAACGGTACCAAACCGAGCGAGGAGCAATACGCTCTGCTGGAAAAACTGATTGAGACGATCTGGGAGGAAGAGCCATGAGACCGGTAACGCTTGTCATGTCCGCCTTTGGTCCCTACGCGGGCAGGACAGAAGTGGATTTCGAGCAGCTGGGAAAGAGTGGGCTGTATCTCATTACCGGTGATACCGGCGCGGGAAAGACCACCATTTTTGACGCCATCGCCTATGCGCTTTTCGGTGAGCCGAGCGGTGACAACCGGGATGTGAGTATGCTCCGATCCCAGTACGCCGCGCCGGAGACACCCACTGAGGTGGAGCTGACCTTCGATTATGCGGGCAAACGCTACGTTATCCGCCGCAATCCGCAGTATATGCGCCGCAAAATCCACGGCGAAGGCTTTACCAACGAGACGGCCAACGCGGAGCTCCGGTATCCGGACGGCCGTCTGGTGACAAAGATCAAGGATGTCAACCAGGCGGTCACGGAGCTCCTGGGCGTCGACCGCAGCCAGTTCAGCCAGATCGCCATGCTGGCCCAGGGAGACTTTCGGAAACTGTTAAAGGCCACGACCAGCGAGCGGAAAGAGATTTTTCAAAAGCTGTTCCATACCGAGAATTACTACAGTCTTCAGATGAAGCTCAAGGACGAAGCTGCCAGGCTGGATAAAAGCTTCAGGGAGCTTGGCCGCAGTATCCGCCAGTACATCGGGCAGATCGCCTGCCGGGAGGATAACGTGCTCTCGCTGGATGTGAAAAAGGCGAAGGACGAGCAGCTGCCCATGGACGAAATCATAGTCCTGCTGGACAAGCTGATCCGGGAGGATGATGCGGCTTACCAGCTTGCGGCCGAGAGAGGGACAGAGCTTGAGCAGGAGCTCAACGAGATGACAAAGCGCCTGACGCGCGCCGAGGAGCAGCGGAAAACAGAGGCTGCGATGCAAAAGACGAAGGAGGAGCTGACTGCCGAGCAGCTCAGATTGCCCGAGCTACAGGGCAGCTATGAGGCGGCGGAAAAGAACAGTCCCGCGATCGAGGCCGCCGTGACGGACATGGCCGCGATCAAGGCAGAACTGCCGGACTATCTGAAGCTGGATGAGAAAAAAGCGCTCTTTGAGGCACTCGGTGTTTCTCTTACTGCGCTGGATCAGAAGCTCGAAAAGACAGAAGGGGAGATCAAAGCGCTCAGCGAGGAGCGTGAGCATCTGCGGGAGGAACTGGAAACGCTCGAGACCGCCGAGACGAACAAGCTGCAAGCCGAAAACGAGCTTGCCAGACGGAAGGAGCAGCTCAAAGCCGCCGAGGATCTGCAGAGGGAGACGGATGAGATCGCCCGCCTCGAAAAGCAGCTTGTGACGGCGCAGGAGACGTATCGCAGCAAGGCGCAAAACGCCGTCACTGTCAAAGCTGGCTACGACGACAAGCTGCGCGCCTATCTGGACGAGCAGGCCGGCGTGCTGGCGCAGACGCTCGCTGAGGGGGAGCCCTGCCCGGTCTGCGGTTCGCTTACCCATCCGAGACCCGCGCAGATCTCCGTCAAGGCGCCGAGCAAGGCGGAGATGGATCAGGCCAAGGCTGCCGCCGAGGCCGCGGAAGCGTCCGTGAGAAAGGCCAGTGAGGCGGCTGCCAATCTGTTGACTAAGATCAGCACGAAGAAGGAGGCAAGCGTCAGAAATAACCGGAGCTGGCTTCCGGCCGAGGATTATATCGCGCTTGTCGGCCTGCTGCCCGAGACGAAATCCGCTATGAAGAGCGCTGCGCACGCGGCAGCGGAGACGCTGGCGTTGTGCAGCAGTCAGGTGCAGAGAAAGCGTGCCGTGACCGAGAAGGACAGGGAAACGGAGAATCTGCTGAAGCAGGCGGAGGAAAGGCACAGCGCACAGGAAAAACGCCGCGTGGAGGAAGAGGCGAAGCGGTGTGAGGCCGAAGCGCGCGTGGATGAGCTGACGGAGAGGCTGCGCTTCGCCTCGGCCAGGGAGGCGGAAGAAGAGCTTGCCCGTTTGGAGACGGTGCGCAAAACGCTGCAAGACGCGCTGGATGCGGCCAAAAAAGCGCTTGATCAGCAGGAGAGAAAAATCCAAGCGCTTACTGCGGCTCTCGAGACAAGCCGGAGCGCGCTCAGGGATAGGGTAGAGCTCGATATCGAGCGGGAAGCAAAAAAGAAGGCTGCGCTCCTTGAGGAAAAGGAGACTGTTCTCGCAAGGTCAAAGGAAATCTACAGCCGCCTGCAGACCAACCGGGGGATTCTGCGCGACATCTCGGAGAGAATGGGGGAGGCCGCCAGGATCGAAAGAGCTCTGACCTCTGTCAGAGCCCTGTCAGAGACGGCCAACGGCAGTCTCTCCGGCAAAGAAAAAATCATGCTGGAGACCTATATTCAGATGATGTATTTCGACCGGATCCTCGCGCGGGCCAATATCCGGCTGCTCGCAATGACCGGCGGGCAGTACGAATTTATCCGCCGTAAGGAAGCCACGAACCAGCGCAGCCAGAGCGGACTGGAGCTGGACGTGATCGACCACTACAACGACAGCCAGAGAAGCGCAAACTCCATCTCCGGCGGCGAGGGCTTTATGGCCTCACTTTCGCTGGCGCTGGGGCTGTCTGACGAGATCCAGTCCTCGGCCGGCGGCATCCGTCTCGATACCCTGTTTGTGGACGAGGGCTTCGGCTCCCTTGACGACAACGCGCTGCAGGACGTGATGCGTGCTCTGATCGGTCTGACCGAAGGTGAGCGGCTTGTGGGCATCATCTCCCATGTCGCGGAGCTCAAGGAAAAGATCGAACGCCAGATCGTCGTCAGGAAAGAGAGAACCGGCGGCAGCAGTGTGAGCTACGTCTGAGCTATACGTGTTGTATTCCCAAAGCCTTATGTCAATATCGCACAACGCGCTTCAGCAACTGAAGCGCGTTGTATTGTGTGTTTCAAGATTTCAAGACATATGAAAAAACCGCTGCCCAAAGCAGCGGTTGATTCATGCGGTTTCAGAGCACGCAGAGCAGAACGAAGGTCAGCACTACGAAGGCGAGCGCAAACCACTTGGTGGCTTTGGCCAGCTTGGCGTCCCAGGTCTTGGCCTGTCCCTTGGACATAAAAGTCTCGGCGCCGCCGGAGATCGCGCCGGACAGACCGGCGCTCTTGCCGCTCTGCATCAGGACGACGGCTGTGACGGCCAGACCGGAAATCAGTTGAAGAATAATCAGAATAACGGTGAGTGCGTTCATGAAATCTATCCTTTCAGAATAATAACTATATATTGTGATAACAGCAAAAATGAATATACCATAGTCAAACGGATAATTCAAGCGTTTTTTACAGGCAAACGAAAAAAATCAAGGTTTTTTTCTTTTTGCGGCTTCCATACCGGCCCGCTCCGCGCACAGATGGCGGTACAGCGTGAACGCATCCCAGTTGACATTGGTCGGCGTCAGCATAGCTTTCCATGCGATCCGACGCAGACCGGCCTGCCGAAAGAAGTCAAGAAAGACGTTCAGCTGTTGGGCTTCAAAGCCGGCCATTACCGCCATCTCGTCGGAGAACGCCGGTTCAAAGCAGCAGCCCGAGTCCGCAAAGCCGGGCAGATTCAACAGGTAACCCAGCTTCTGACGGAATTCAACATGCCGGACATGACGCACCGGAATGCGCTGCTCCAGAAGGAAGGCTTCGATTTTCCTTGTCCTGTCGTCCGCGGCCATGTTAAACAGCAGGACCTGCGGCGAGATGGCCTGCTCTTTCATCCGATATATCCTCCCAATGCCTGTCCCCACAGCTCGATCAGCCTCTCCAGTGTAAACGCGGCGTTGGCCGGACTGGTCGAGGGGAGCCGGGTGGCCTTGATCCCCAATACTGGCTCGGTGTATTTGCGGTACATCTCATAGGCCTTACCGCCGTTGACGAAAATCGAGCTTCCGATCTGAGATCCCTGGAGAAGGGGACGGAGATCGGCCGCCCGCACATCCGCGATTGTGCTGTCGGCCGCGCCGATGATGGAGCAGCTCTCGATCACATCGTACAGGGAGATCCTGTTTTTCTCAAGGAAGCACGCTTTGTCTTCTCTCGTCTCAGGGACCGGCTCGTGCGTGAGAGCCGCCAGCACCCGCCAGAAGCGGTTTTGCGGATGGCCGTAGAAAAAAGCCTGCTCCCTGGATTTGGGCGAGGGAAAGCTGCCCAGAATCAGGATCCTGGAATCCGGCCGGACAAAGGGGCCAAAGGCGCTGTGATCGAGATATTGTCGCTGTGCCAAGAGGGCAGCCCCCTTTCTTCGTTTTAAACGAGAATATCACTGGCAGCTGCGATTGTCAAGCCGCTGAAAGCCATGTGAATGGATATATTTTACAGCGAAATAATATAGAATCCAGACGGAAACCAGTTGACATAAAGGGCTAAAATGTCGTATCATAGCAAAGTATATTCCTATCAGGTGTTTATTATATAGGAGATAGAGGGATGGGCAAACATGATGTTCCGGCCAAGGGCCGTGTCAAAAAAGAGGCAGAGCGCAATCGCGGCGCACATGCAGCCAAACAGAAGCATATCAATCCGCTGGACTGGGTGTCCGGCCTGAATTTTTCGCTCGCCAGAGACGCTCTTGCGAGCGCAGTGGAGAGGCTTCGCCCCCAGGGAATCGAGGTGCACAGAGAGTATGAGGTCAATCTCCAGTCCGTTGGCATGATCGGTGCGGCGGCTCTCACCCTGCTGGTACTGGCCATGCTGCCGACCAAGGGGGTTGCCCGGGCCATTTTATTTCTGATCCCTCTGGTGCTCATCGGCTTTGAGACGCTCACCGACGCTTATGTTGAGCTTTTTTCCAGGGATTTCTTTGGGCGCAATGTGCTTATCAGCTTCGCCGCTCTCGCGTGCTTCTGCCTGGGGCGCTTCCGGGAGGCTGTCGTCATGATGCTGATCTATCGCGTCGGCGTGATGATCGAGTCCCTGGGGCGCGCTAAGAGGGACGAACTCCGGAATCGGCTCCACAGCTATGCGTCCGTCCACTGCGTGGCAGAGACCGACAGCGGAACGGAGGAGCGGGATGCCGCACTGGTTTCTCCCGGTGATGTGATCGTTGTCGAAGCCGGGGAGCAGGTCGCTCTAGACGGTGTCGTGCTGGAGGGCACAAGTGAGCTGGATTTGTCCCGCTATACGGCGGACGAAGAGCCTCGCGCGGTCGAGGTTGGCAGTTCGGTTGCTTCCGGTGCCGTCAATCTGACAGAGCGGCTGCGTATCCAGGTGACGCAGGGCTATGAGGATTCCACAGCCAACCGCTATGTGCATCTGGTCGACCAGGCCGCGGAAAAGCCGGGCGCCGCTTATGGCTTCCAGACCTTTGTCTCACTGGTTCAGCCTGTTCTCGCGGCTCTGGGCCTGATTCTGGCGTTTATTGTCCCGATCTTTACCGGCTCATGGCAGACGGGGATCTATCGCGGCATGCTGGTGCTCGCCGTTGCGTCGGTCAATCCGGTCGCGGCTACCGTCAGGCTCGCCTATGCCTGCGGTGTCTACCGCGCGGCGCTCCGGGGTACGCTGTTCAAAGGCGGATCGGCACTCGATCGCCTTGCCGGCGCATCTACGATGATTTTCTCCAAAACCGGAACCCTGATGGAACCGGACTACACGGTCACAGATGTCTGCCCTGTCGAGCTGACGCCCGAGAAGCTGCTGCTGGTCGCCGCACTGGCCGAGGGTGATTCCGTCCATCCGATTGCGAGCGCCTTGCGCCAGGCCGGTCGGATCGGACTGACGCACAGCAAGGATGTCAAAATTCTCGAAGAGGTCGCCGGCCGCGGCATCAGCTCGCTGTTCGGCACGAAGCACATCTATGTCGGCAACGCGGCGATGATGGAGGAGCACGGGATCGCCATCGATCCCCCCAACCAGAAGGGGCTGATCCTCTATGTCGCCATCAACAACGACTATGCCGGCTATATCGTGCTTCAGGATCACCAGCGCGACAGCGCCTTCGATACCCTGGAGGAGCTGCGGATCCTCGGCATCAAATCTATGGTCATGCTGACCGGCGACCTGCGCTCGAACGCGCGGCCCATCGCCTCCAGTCTGAATTTTGACATGGTGAAGTGCGAAATGTCGCTCGAGGAAAAGGCTGCCGCGATCGACTACCTTGAGGAGTCCAAGGGCAGCAGCTCCGCCATTGCCTATGTTGTTCACCAGGAGGATGAGCTGGAGCTTCTCTCCCATGCGGATCTCGGCATTGCCTTTGATGTGCTGCATTCCCGCAAGGCGATGGAAAAAGCCGATATTCTGCTGATGGGTGACAACATCGCGCTGCTCTCCGCAGCAATGCGCGCAGCGAAGCGCAGTGTCTCCGCCGCGTGGATCAACCTGGCCGCTCTGCTGGGCTTGAAGCTTCTGCTGTTGATTCTCGGTCTCTGCGGCGTTATGAACGTTTGGCTTGCTGTATTGGCAGAGACCGTGGGGTTGGCTGCCGCTGTGTTTGACTGCTTATATCAGGGAAAATGAACGTATACGATTTTGATCAGACGATCTATGAACCGGACAGCTCGTACTCGTTTTTTCTCTACTGCCTGAAGCACCATACGCGACCTGTCCTCTCTGTCATCCCGGAGGCGCTGTTGCTGCTGATCAAGTACCGGCGCGGTGAGGCTGAGGCAGCCGTGCTGAAGGAACAGCTTTTTTCCTATCTCTCCTATCTGAGTGATATCGAATCGGAGGTTGAGCGTTTCTGGGACACACACCGGCAGAACATCGGCCAATGGTATCTTGACCGGCGGCGCAATGACGATGTCATCATCTCCGCCTCGCCGGAATTCCTGCTGCGCCCGATGGCCGAGCGCCTCGGCGTGCAGCTGATCGCCACGCCGATGGATCCGTATTCCGGCAGGATCCGCGGCAAAAATTGCCACGATTGGGAAAAAGTACGCCGCTTCCGCGAGCGCTTTCCCGGCGCGCATGTGGAGCGGTTCTATTCCGACTCTCTGTCCGATGCCCCCATGGCCGAGCTGGCCGACGAGGCTTTTCTTGTCAGAAAAGGGAAGTGCGTCCCCTGGCCGACGGCGGGAAGATAGGCGGATGGAGCTGCGGCACGGTTTGCGCGGTGCAATCATTAAAAAAGGTGCCTTTTTTCGAAAGGTGCCTTTTTTCTGCCTGTTCTTTCAGGTAATACCGCATAATTCGTCGAGAGCGAATCCTGAGAAAATTTGGGCGTAGGGTCTGATGATGGCACTTTTTCGCAGGAATACTTAAGTGAGCGTCCAAATCTTTGATTTGGCAAACGCGAACTTATACATGCGAGCGGAGCGAGTCGTATTGTGTATGGCAAGAAAAAGTGACGAAATCAGGGCACAAATTTTCCAGGAGGCGCCTAAGTGAGCGTCCAAATCTGCGATTTGGCTACGCGAACTTATGCAAAGCTGATGGCGAATTGTGCGGTATTGCCTTCAGAAAAAAGCAAAGCATATTGCCTTCAGAAAAAAGCAAAGCAAGACTTGAAAGAGACGCTGTTTTGCGGTAGAATAAATATATTGCGAAATCAGCAGTATACAAATCTGCTCTGTTCTCCCTGTGAGAGAGGAGCTGCTATTGAGGATCCTGTATGCAAGAGTCCATTTTTATCAAAGGCGCCCGTGAAAACAACCTGAAAAATATTGATGTCGAGATTCCGCGCGACAAGCTGGTCGTAATCACGGGCCTGTCCGGCAGCGGCAAATCGAGCCTTGCGTTCGACACGATCTATGCCGAGGGCCAGCGGCGCTACGTGGAGAGTCTCAGCTCCTACGCCCGTATGTTCCTGGGGCAGATGGACAAGCCTGATGTGGATTATATCGACGGCCTGTCGCCGGCCATCTCGATCGACCAGAAGACGACCTCGAAAAACCCGCGCTCCACGGTCGGCACCGTGACCGAGATCTATGACTATCTGCGTCTCCTGTGGGCGCGGATCGGTATCCCGCACTGCCCGAAGTGCGGCAAGGAGATCCGCCAGCAGAGCATCGACCAAATCGTCGATCAGATCATGGCCCTGCCCGAGGGGAGCCGTATCCAGCTGCTCGCCCCGGTAATCCGCGGCCGGAAGGGTGAGCACATCAAGGTGCTCGAGGACGCAAAGAAATCCGGCTATGTGCGCGCCCGGATCGACGGCGCGATCTATGATCTGGCCGAAGAGATCAAGCTTGATAAGAATAAAAAGCACAATATCGAAATCATCGTCGACCGTCTGGTCATCAAGCCCGAGATCACCCGCCGCCTGACCGACTCCTGTGAGACGGCCCTGGCCCTGGGCGAGGGGCTGGTGCTCGTCGATCTCGTCAAAGAGGAAAAGACGCTGAGCTTTTCGCAGAATTACGCCTGTGACGATTGCGGCATCTCGATCGAAGAGCTGACGCCGCGGCTGTTTTCATTTAACAACCCCTATGGCGCCTGTCCCAAATGCACAGGTCTCGGCACACAGATGCTCGTGGATCCCGAGCTCATTATGCCAAACCCCGAGCTCAGCATCGTCGACGGCGGTATTACGGCCAGCGGCTGGGGGAACGTCAAGGGCGATTCCATCTCAAAAATGTATTTTGATGCACTGGCGCGCCGTTATCACTTCAAGCTTTCGGATCCGATCCGGGAAATCCCCAGGGAGGCGATGGAGGCCATCCTCTACGGCACCAAGGGCGAGCCCCTGCAGCTGCACTATGAGAAGGCTGAGGGCTTCGGCGTCATCAAGCGAGACTTTGAGGGCATTGTCAACAACCTTGAGCGCCGCTACCGCGAGACCCAGAGCCCCGGTATGCGCGCCGATATCGAGGAGTGCATGTCCGAGACGCCCTGTCCCGAGTGCCGCGGCAAGCGGCTGAAGAAAACGGCGCTGGCCGTGACGGTGGGCGGCCTGAATATCATGGAATTCTGCGATCTGCCGGTCGTCAAGGCGCTCGCGTTCATCTCCTCCGTCGCGCTGACGGAAAAAGAGGCCATGATCGCCGAGCGCATCATCAAGGAGATCAAGGCCCGCCTCGGTTTCCTGCAGAGTGTCGGGCTCGGTTATCTGTGTCTGTCTCGCTCGGCTGCCACACTCTCCGGCGGCGAGAGTCAACGGATCCGTCTGGCCACACAGATCGGCTCGAGCCTGATGGGTGTACTGTATATCCTTGACGAGCCCAGCATCGGTCTGCACCAGCGCGACAACGACAAGCTGCTGAAAACCTTAAAAGAGCTCCGCGACCTGGGCAATACGCTGATCGTCGTGGAGCACGACGAGGACACCATGCGCGCGGCCGACTATATCGTCGACATCGGACCCGGCGCGGGCGTGCACGGCGGCGAGGTCGTCTGCGCCGGCACGGCCGAGGATATCTGCGCCTGCGAACGCTCGCTGACGGGGCAGTATCTCAGCGGCAGACGCTTCATTCCCGTTCCTGTGATGCGCCGGAAGGGCAACGGGCACTCGCTGGTGATCCGCGGTGCCGCGGAGAATAATCTTAAACATATCGATGTCGCCTTCCCACTCGGCGAGCTGGTGGTCGTTACCGGTGTCTCCGGCAGCGGCAAATCCTCGCTCGTCAACGAGATTTTGTATAAATCCCTTGCCGCCATCAAGAACCACGCCAAGCTGCGCTCGGGCAAACACGACAGGATCGACGGCCTTGAGTACGTCGACAAGGTGATTCAGCTCGACCAGAGCCCGATCGGCCGCACGCCGCGCTCCAACCCGGCCACCTATACCGGTGTATTCAACGACATCCGCGACCTGTTTGCCTCGACACAGGACGCGAAGCTCCGCGGCTATGGCCAGGGGCGTTTCTCGTTCAACATCAAGGGCGGCCGCTGCGAGACCTGCTGCGGCGACGGTCTGATCAAGATCGAGATGCATTTCCTGCCCGATGTCTATGTGCCCTGCGATGTCTGCAAGGGCAAGCGCTATAACCGCGAGACCTTAGAGGTTCGTTATAAAAACAAAAATATCGCCGATGTGCTCGATATGACGATCGACGAGGCCTGTGAGTTTTTTGAAAACCAGCCCCGCATCCGCCACAAGATCGAAACGCTGCAGGATGTCGGTCTCGGCTATGTCAAGCTTGGCCAGTCCAGCACCACGCTCTCCGGCGGCGAGGCCCAGCGCGTCAAGCTGGCGACCGAGCTCTCCAAGCGCAGCACGGGCTCGACGGTCTATGTGCTGGACGAGCCGACAACCGGCCTGCATATCGCCGATGTGCACCGGCTGATCAACATTCTTCAGCGCCTGGTGGACGAGGGAAACAGTGTCATCGTCATTGAGCACAACCTTGATGTCATCAAAGTGGCCGACACCGTGATCGACCTCGGCCCGGAGGGCGGTGACCAGGGCGGCGAGCTCGTCTTCTCCGGCACACCCGAGGCTTGTGCGGCCTGTGAGGAGAGCTATACCGGGCAATTTCTGAAAAAGACACTGTCTATTTGACATACTGTTTGCATGCTGGAGTGAAGCGCCATGGATCAGGAGATCGAGCTGCAGGAACTGACAGGCTCTGTCGAATCCGTCATCTATAAAAATGAAGAAAACGGGTACACCGTTCTGCGGCTGAAGAGCGACAGCGGCGAGACCGTCACCGTCGTCGGCTGCTTCCCCTTTGCCGCGGCCGGTGAGAGTATGATCATCAGCGGCAGCTGGACCAACCACAGTGTCCACGGGCGGCAGTTCAAGGCCGAGTTTGCCCAGCGCATCCTGCCGAGCACGGAAGCCTCGGTCTATGAATTTCTTGCCGGCGGCGCCGTCAAGGGGATCGGCCCGGCCATGGCCTCTTTGATCGTCAGCCGCTTCGGCGAGCAGACGCTGGAGGTGTTGGAAGCCCAGCCGGAGCGCCTCTGCGAGGTGCGCGGCATCAGCGCCCGCAAGGCAAAGGAAATCTGCCAGAGCTTCAGGGAACAGGCCGATATGCGCCGGCTGATGGAGTATATCTGCTCCTTTGGCCTGCGCCCGATCCTCGCCATGCGGATGTACCGCTATTACGGTTCCAAGGCACTCGAGCTGCTGAGGGAGGATCCCTATCTCCTCGCCTCCGAGCACATCGGCGGCAGCTTTGCCGAGGCTGACGCCATGGCCAATGAGATCGGGATCGACGAGCGCAATCCCCGCCGTATCCATGCCGCGGCGCTGTTCGAGCTCGTACACAACGCCGGCAACGGCCACTGCTTTATTCCCCGGGAAAAGCTGGCGTCCGTCACGGCCAGACTCATCGACATCGACGACGAGAGCGCCGATGCCGCGATCACGTCGCTGATCGACAGCAGCCGGCTCAAATACGAGGAAATCGCCGGCTGCCGCGCCTGTTATCTGCCCGAGCTGTACGAGGCAGAGGTCAACACCGCTGAACAGCTCGCACGCATGAGCCGCCATGTCTTTTCCGAGCGCATGCGTATCGACGCGCTGATCGCCGAGCTGGAGGCGTCGCAGCAGCTCCAATACGCGCCGATGCAGCGTAAAACGCTGGAGCTGGCGCTGAACCACCAGCTGCTGGTGATCACGGGCGGCCCCGGCACCGGCAAGACGACATCGATCCGGGCCATTCTTGCGATGTACGATCGACTGGGGATGAAAACCCTGCTGACGGCGCCGACCGGCCGGGCCGCCAAGCGGATGACCGAGCTCACCGGACGGGAGGCCAGCACGGTTCACCGCCTGCTGGAGGCCAAATTCGCCGAGGACGGCGAGACTGTTGTCTTCGCCCGCAACGCGCGGGAGCGGCTTGACTGTGACGCCGTGATCCTCGACGAGTGCTCGATGGTCGATATCACGCTGATGAGCGCGCTGCTCTCCGCTCTGCCGCCGGACGCCAGACTCATTATGGTCGGCGACGCCGACCAGCTCCCGTCAGTGGGCCCGGGCAATGTCTTCAGCGCCGTGATCCGCAGCCAGGTCGTACCGCTGGTGCGCCTGACCGAGATCTTCCGCCAGAAGGAAAACAGTCTGATCGTCCGAAACGCACATCTGATCAACGAGGGGCAGCACCCTGATTTTTCTCTGAACAAGGCGGATTTCTTCCGCCTGCGCCGTCTGCAGGCAGCCTCGAGCGTCGAGACGATCACCGAGCTCTGCGCGGTGCGTCTGCCGACCAAAATGGGGATCCCCGTGGGCGATATTCAGGTGCTTTCGCCCACGCGCAAGGGCGAGCTAGGCACGGCCAGCCTGAACAAGGCGCTGCAGGAGCGCCTGAATCCCCCGGTGAAGGGAAAGACAGAGAAGCCTTTCGGCGATGTGGTTTTCCGTGAGGGTGACCGCGTGATGCAGATCAAGAACAACTATGATATCCTCTGGCAGACGGCGGACGGGAAAGCCGTCGGCTCCGGGATTTATAACGGGGATATCGGTACGATCGTTGCCATCGATAACGCCAGCGAGACGCTGCGCGTGGATTTCGACGGACGGCTCGCCGATTACGGCTTCGACTCGCTGCTCGAGCTCGAACACGCCTGGGCCGTCACGGTCCATAAAGCCCAGGGCTCGGAGTACCGGGCGGTCGTCCTGGCGCTCAGCCCGAATGCCAAACTGCTGCTGACGCGCGACATCCTGTATACCGCCGTGACGCGCGCCCGGGAGCTGCTGATCATGGTGGGGGATGACCAGACCGCCTACCAGATGATCGACAACTACCGGCAGACGAAACGCTATACCGCGCTCCGTGTCCGGATGCGCAGGCTCTGCGGCTTGGACGGATGAAGCTGATTGATTGGCTGCTGGAGCTGCTGTTCCCGACGCGCTGCGCCTTTTGTCATCGGTTGATGCGCGAGCCGGACGGGAAGGTTTGCCCGCAATGTCGAAAAACGCTTCCCTATGTGCCGGTGGAATCCCAACATCAGCGCTTTGCCCATCTGGACACTGTGCTGTCGCCGCTGTACTACGAGGGAACTGTCCGGGACTCGCTGATCCGTTTCAAATTCCACTCACTGACAGGCTATGCCGGGGTTTATGCGGATTTTCTGACAAAATGCATTGACGAAAGCGGTTTTTTCTGCGATAGTATTACCTGGGTTCCCGTGAGCCGCCGTCGGCTGCGCCACCGCGGCTACGACCAGGCCAGGCTGATGGCCGAGGCTCTGTCTGAAAAACTTGGCGTCCCCTGCGTACGCTGCCTCGAGAAGGTGCGGGATAATCCGCCCCAGTCCCGCAGCGGCGGCAGAGAAGCGCGGAGAAGGAATGTCCGTGATGTCTACCGCGCCGTCGATGCCGAGACTGTTTCCGGACAGAAGCTGCTGCTGGTGGACGATATCGTCACAACCGGCTCCACCCTGTCGGAGGCGGCCGGCGTACTGCGCAAGGCCGGGGCCGCCAGTGTCGTCGGCATCACGCTGGCCCGCAGCAGACAGGGATAACGTGTATTTTGATTGAGATAATATGAGGTGAAGCACATGATCCTTTTTGAGAGAGATCTGGCCATTGATATGGGGACTTCCTCCACACTGGTCTTCGAGCAGGGCAAGGGTGTGGTTTTGCGCGAGCCCTCGGTCGTCGCGCTGGACAAAGAGCAGCGCAAGGTGTTGAAATTCGGCCAGGACGCGCAGAAGATGCTCGGCAGGACGCCCGCCAATATCGCGGCCATCCATCCGATCAGCGCCGGTGTGATCTCTGATTACGAGATGGCCGCGCAGATGATGGGAGACCTGTTCGGCCGTCTGACGACGACGAGCCTGTTTAAGCCCTGTGTGCTCGCCTGTGTTCCAAGCTCGATCACCGGTGTCGAGGAGCGCGCCATGATCGACGCCGCCATCGAGGCCGGCGCCCGCCGCGTCTACCTGCTCGAGACCGCCGTCGCCACCGCGCTCGGCGCCGGCATCGATATTGCCAAGCCCAACGGCAATATGATCATCGATATCGGCGGCGGCAAGACGGAGATCGCCATCGTCTCGGCCCAGGGCGTCGTCTCGTGCGAGACACTGAAATTTGCCGGCAACAGCTTTGACGAGTCGATTGTGCGCTATATCCGCAAGAAGCACAACATGCTGATCGGTCTCGGCGCGGCCGAGGAGCTCAAGCGCAGTATCGGCGGTGTGATCCAGCGCCCCGATGTCGGCGTGGAGGAGGTCAAGGGCCGCAGTCTCACAAACGGTCTTCCGAAGACCGTCAGTGTCAGCTCGAACGAGCTGATCGAGGCCTTTGTCGAGCCGATGAACCGGATCCTCGAGGCCATCCACACGGTGCTCGAAATCACCCCGCCCGATCTGGTCGGCGATCTGAACAAGAACGGCATCATCATGTCCGGCGGCGGCAGCCTGCTCTACGGCGTCGACCGTCTGATCGAGCGCAGCACCAATATCCGCACCTCGATCGTCGACGACCCGATCTCCTGCGCGGCCTACGGCGCCGGTAAGATGCTCAAGCGCCTGGACGATCTGCAGGACGGGATGCGGAACTTCTACCGTAACCGCCAGTTTGATTCGACACGGAGGATTGGACAGTGAACCTCAACAGTATGCTCCCGTGGAGAAAAGTCAAGTCAGTCCCTCACTGTTCTGCGGTGATCCTCGGCGCGGGCAACGCCCTGCGCATGGGCACAGACAAAATGCTCTACGAGCTCGAGGGAAAGCCTGTGCTGGCCCGCACGCTCCTGGCCTTTGAGAGCTCGGAGCTTGTGGACGAGATCGTCGTTGTCACGCGCCACGATCTGTTAGAGACGGTCGCGGAGCTGTGCAAGAGCTATAAAATCTCTAAAATCAGCCGCGTCATCAGCGGCGGCGCAACCAGAACCGAGTCGGCCCTGGCCGGCGTGTCTGAGGTCTCGCCCAAGGCCAAACTGATCGCGATCCACGACGGGGCCAGACCCTTCGTGACAGCTGATCTCATTCTTCGCACGGTGTTTGCCGCGGACGAGTATATGGCTGCCGCGCCCGTGATCCCCAGCACCGATACGCTCAAGGCCATCGACGATAAGGGCTTCATGCTCGGCACTGTGGACAGGGAGCACACCGTGCGCGTCCAGACACCGCAGATTTTCAAGGCGGATCTCATCAAGGCGGCACTGAGCCGCGCCGTTGAGAAAAACCTGACGCTGACAGACGACTGCTCTGCCATGGAGATGCTGAATGTCAAGGCCCACACGGTTCAGGGAGACGAGGATAACATCAAGCTGACGACACCCCGCGACCTGATCGCGGCCCAGGCTATCCTTCGGGACAGGGAGGAACTGCAGTGAGAATCGGACATGGCTATGATGTGCACCGCCTGGTCGAGGGGCGCAGGCTGATTCTCGGCGGTGTCGAGATCCCCTACGAAAAAGGGCTGTTGGGCCATTCGGACGCCGATGTGCTGCTGCATGCGCTGATGGACGCGCTGCTCGGCGCTGCCGCGCTCGGGGATATCGGTAAGCATTTCCCCGACAGCGACCCACGATATGAGGGGGCGGACAGTGTGGCGCTGACCCGCGCGGTCGCAGCTATGATCCGCGAGCACGGCTACCGTGTCGGCAATGTGGACTGTACCATACTGGCCCAGCGGCCAAAGCTCGCGCCGTATATCCCGCAGATGCGTCAGACCATTGCTGAAACGCTCGACGTAGCGCTCGATCGTGTCAGTGTCAAGGCCACGACCGAGGAGGGGCTCGGCTTCACCGGCGAGGGTCTCGGCATCGCGGTCCATGCTGTCGCTCTTTTGGAGGAGTGAGCGGCTTCCCGGAAACAGAATCGTATTCGCCGCATAGGATGAACTGTCCTGTGCGGCGTTTTTGCGTGCCGACAGGGCAGTATGAAATGGATTTTCATTGATATTGGAGGTGCGCCATGTCGCAGCATCTGATCTTGTGCCGTTCTCTGACCACGGCACAGCGGGCCCAGCGCCTGTTGGAGCGCTCGGGGATCGTCAGTTCTGTCGTCAAGGCCCCGCAGGAGCTGACCGGTGCCGGCTGCGGCTATTCGCTGAGCCTGTACCGCCATTTTGACGAGGCCGACGCCATCCTGCAGCGCAGCAATCTTGCCACCGGCAAGCGCTTTGTGCTGACGGAGGACGGCCGCTACCGGGAGTTGAACCGTGATCTATCTCGATAACGCCGCGACGACTCTGCCAAAATTTCTGTCTGTCACGGCTGCGGTCAGCCGGGCGATGATGTCGATGACCAGCCCCGGCCGCGGCGTATACGCGCCGGCCATGCGCGCGTCTGATGTGCTGCTGGACTGCCGGATTGCCGCCGCGGAGCTCTTTCATGTGCCGGAGAGTGAGCAGGTCGTGTTTACGTTTAACGCCACGCATGCGCTCAATATCGCTATCCGCTCGCTGGCCGATAAAAACAGCCGCGTGCTGATCTCCGGCTTCGAGCACAACGCGGTCACCCGGCCGCTGCACGCCATCGGCTGCGAGGTTCGCTTCGCCGGCCGCCGGCTGTTTGACGCGGCCGATACGCTCTCACAGTTTCGCGAGCAGATCGGTTGGGCAACACTTGTCGTCTGTACGCAGGTTTCCAACGTGTTTGGCTATATTCTGCCTATCAAAGAAATTGCTGAGCTATGTCGGGATAACCGTGTTCCGCTGATCCTGGATTGCTCCCAGTCGGCCGGCGTGCTCGAACTGGATTTTGCCGCGCTTGGCGCGGCGTTTGCCGCGATGCCGGGCCACAAGGGCCTGATCGGCCCGCAGGGGACAGGGCTGCTGCTTTGTAAGGACAGCGCGATACCGCTGCTGTACGGCGGAACCGGGTCCGACAGCCTTGTACAGGGGATGCCGGCCTATCTCCCGGACCGTCTGGAGGCCGGTACCCACAATGTGCCGGGGATCGCGGGGCTGCTGGCCGGGATCCGCGAGATCCGGGAGCGCGGCACGGAGTCTGTTTTTCAACATGAGCGACAGCTGCTTTCGTTTATGCTCGATCGGCTGAACGGTGAGCCGCGCCTCGAGCTGTTCTCCGACGGCGGCAGAAGCCAGAGCGGTGTGCTGTCGCTCCGCTGCCGGAATCTCGATTCCGAGACGCTGGCGGCGAGGCTCGGCGAACAGGGCGTCTGTGTCAGAGGGGGACTCCACTGCGCACCCTGTGCCCACGAGAGCGCGGGCACGCTGCCGGACGGCACGGTGCGCTTCAGCTTTTCACCCCTTACCACCGAGGAGCAGGTGGATTCGGCTTGCGAAACACTCATTCAAATCGTCAACTACTGAAAAACTGACAGAAGGATTTTCGAAAACTGACAGAAGGATTTTCGGAATATGCATTGCGTTTTTTTCGGTTCTGTTATATAATACAAAATTACAATAGGCTGAAATAACGCTGCAGTGGAGACGTACAGATGGAAGCAATTCACAATCTGGCGACACAGTCCCTGAATATGCTATGGAACATCGGCCTCGGCGACGCTGTCGATATTCTGATCGTAGCCTTCCTGATCTACCGGGGGATTCTGTTTCTGCGCCGGACAAATTCATACAACCTGACAAAAGGCATTCTGCTGCTGATGTTGATCGCCGTTTTTGCCAGAGTGTTCGAGCTGAAGATGATCAGCTATCTTCTCAGCCGTGCGCTTGAGCTCGGCGTGATCGCGCTGGTAATCTTGTTTCAGCCCGAGCTCCGCCGTGCGTTGGAGCGGCTCGGCAGCGGCATTTTCAACGGTCGGGGAGAGATCAGCGGCGAGATGGAGACAGCCGTGGCCCAGACCGTGCTGGCGTGCCGTGACATGTCCAATTCTCGCACCGGTGCCCTGATCATATTTGAACGCAATATGCTCTTGAACGACGTGATGAGCACCGGCACGATCATCAACGCCGACGCCACGGCCGAGCTGATCAAGAACATTTTCTTCAACAAGGCGCCGCTGCACGACGGCGCCCTGATCCTGCGGGAAGGGCGGCTTTCCGCCGCCGGATGCGTGCTTCCGCTGTCGAAGAATACAAACCTCAGTAAAGAACTCGGAACGCGCCACCGCGCGGGCATCGGCCTGAGCGAGCAGTCCGATGCTGTGGTCGTCATCGTCTCGGAGGAGACCGGAACGATCTCGGTTGCCATCGACGGGATGCTCAAGCGCCATCTGACCACCTCCGGCCTGGAGCGGCTGCTGCGGCAGGAGCTGATCCAGGAGGACGAAAAGCCTGAGCGGGGTATGATCGGAACTGTCAAGAAGATATTCAAGGGGAAACAACATGAAGAAGATGCAGCCTCTAAGGAAACTGACGGAAAGTAAGATTTTCTGGATGATCATGTCGCTGCTGTTGGCCCTGGCGTTGTGGATCTATATCGCCAGTCTCAGTGCGGATGAATATACCAGAACCTTCCGGGGCGTTCCCGTACAGCTGATCAATGAAGATATCCTGCGCTCCTCGCGGAACATGGTCATCACAAATCTCGACACCAATTCCGTCACGATCACCGTTGTCGGCCCCCGCCGCATCGTCAGTGCCCTGTCGGCCGACGATATCGTGGCCCAGGTCGATGTCAGCCGTCTGAGCCAGGCCGCTTATACCTCACAGCAATATACCATCGTGTTTCCCGACGGGAACGCCTCCTCTCTGACCACGACCTATCGCAGCCCCGAGACCGTGAACTTCATGGTCTCTGAACAGATCCGGAAGCAGCTGCAGGTCCGCGGCAGCTTTGAAGGGCAGACGGCCGAGGGATATACGGCCGAGGTTCCGGTCTTTGAGCCGAGCGTCATCACGGCCTACGGGCCTGAGGCGTATCTGAAAAATGTGGATCACGCGTGGGTCACTTTTGGTGCAAACGAAGAGGTCTCGCAGACCTATTCGGTGGAAACCGGCTTTTCGCTCCAGAATAAGGATGGCGACGAGCTCTCCACCACGGGGTTGACCTTCTCGTCGGATGTCGTCACAGCCACACTGCCGATCCTGTCGGTCAAGGAGGTGCCGCTTGCCGTCAACCTGATCGACGGTGGGGGCGCGAGCGCGGATAATGTGATCGTCAGCTTCGATCCGGTGTCATCGATCACGCTGGTCGGTGACTCGACGCTGCTGGCCGGAAAGAACAAGATCATCGTCGCGACGATCGACCTCAGTACTTTTGAGAACTCCCTGAGCGACACGTATACGATCCCGCTGGACGACGGCGTGCGTAATCAGACCGGCGTCAGCGAGGTCAAGGTGACCGTCGAGGTCGTCGGCCTTGAGTCAAAGACCTTCACCGTCACGGAGATGAGCTGCATCAATGTGACGGCGGGTTATGAAGCTACGATCATCTCGGAGAGCATCAATGTCAAGCTGCGCGGCCCGTCTGAATCCATCAACAGTGTGCAGTCACAGAACATCCGCGCGGTAGCCGATCTGACCGACTACGTTAACTCCACCGGCACATTCATGCCAGAGGTCAAGATTTATGTGGATGGCTACAGCGATGTCGGCGCGATTGGTAATAATACCATATCGATCGAGATCCAAAGGAGGTAGCGCTCATGACACAGGAGGCTGTCGTCACCCGCGTGTTTCCCCACCAGATGGCCGAGGTGGCTGTCGCCAGGACGACCTCCTGCGGCGGGAACTGCGGCAGCTGCGAGAGCTGCATCTTTCAGAGCGAGCTGAAGACCGTGGCCTTTAACCGCTGCCGCGCCGCGCCCGGTCAGCGCGTGCTGATCGAGACGCAGAGCGCCCGGATCTACGGCGCCGCGCTGCTGGTGTATATTGTTCCGCTGCTGTGCTTTCTCGCGGGATATGCGATCGCTTATCTCTGCCATTTGCCCGAGAGCGGCTGTGTGGCCGTGAGCTTTTCCGCGCTGATCCTTGGTTCAGCGGCCATTGTCGCTCAGCAGAAAAAGAAAAAATCCGGAGAGCAGATCCGCTTCGAGATCGTCTCTTTTCTGGAATAACGGAGGATACGGATGATAAAAAGTATGACCGGCTACGGCAGCGCCAAGGGCTATGTCGAGGATCTGAAGATCACTGTCGAGCTCAAAAGCGTCAACAACCGCTATTTGGACACGTCCGTCCGCATGCCGAGAAATTTTATTTTCGCCGAGGACGCGGTAAAGAGCGCGGTTCAGGCGAAGATCAGCCGCGGCAAAGTCGATGTCTTCGTCTCGGTGGACAGCTCCGAGTCTGATGGTGTTGTAGTTCGGGTGAACGAAGCACTGCTGAAAAGCTATCTGGATGCGCTGCGGCATATCGCCGGCGAATATGCCCTGACCGACGACCTGACGGTCTCGAGCGTCAGCCGCCTGCCGGATGTGCTCACGATCGAGAAAAAGGATCAGGATGCCGAAGCGATCACGGCCGGGATCCTTGAGATCACCGCGCGCGCGATCGACGATTTTGATGTCATGCGCGAGCGTGAGGGACAGAAGCTAAAGGATGATGTACTCTCGCGCCTCAAAACGATCGAAGCGCTGCTCTCCGTCGTTGAGCGCGACGCGCCGAAAACCGTGGAGGATTACCGTGCCCGGCTCCGCCAGAAGATGGAGGAGGTCTTAAACGGCGCCGGCGTCGATGAAAACCGCCTGCTGCAGGAGGCTGCGCTCTATGCCGACCATATTGCCGTTGACGAGGAGACCGTCCGTCTGCGCAGCCATATCGCGCAGCTGCGCACGATGCTCAGCGGTGGATCGCCGATCGGCCGCAAGATCGATTTTCTAATTCAGGAATTCAACCGCGAGGCCAATACGATCGGCTCCAAATGCCAGAATTCCGATATTGCCCATACTGTGGTCGATCTCAAATCAGAGATCGAAAAAATCCGCGAACAGATCCAGAATATCGAATGAGGGGCCGGACATGCAGCTCATCAACATCGGTTTTGGCAATTTGATTTCCGACAGCCGTGTCCTGACGATCGTCAGTCCGGAGTCCGCCCCAATCAAGCGCATGATCCAGGATGTCCGGGAGCGGGGACTGCTGATCGACGCCTCCTTTGGCCGCAGCACGCGCTCAGTCATTGTCATGGACAGCGGACATGTGGTTTTGTCAGCTCTTTCACCGGAGCTGTTATTGACCCGGTTTGAAGAGAAAAACGAGCAGGAGGACAGCATAGACCATGAGTGAGAGAGGAAAACTGATCGTCGTATCCGGGCCGTCCGGCGCAGGGAAGAGCACTGTCGTGTTCAAGGTGATGGAGCAGCGGAAGGATCTCTGCTTTTCCACCTCGGTCACAACGCGAAGCCCCCGGCCAGGCGAAGTCGACGGACGCGAGTATTTCTTTATCGATCCCGAGCGCTTTCAGCAGATGGTCGAGCAGGACGAGCTGCTGGAGCACGCCACCTATGTCTCCCATTCCTATGGAACACCGCGTCAGTTTGTCGAGGACAAGCTGAATGCCGGCATCAATGTTGTGCTGGATATCGAGGTTCAGGGCGCCAGACAGGTCAGTGAGAAAATGCCGGAGGCCGTGAAGATTTTCTTTGCCCCTCCCTCCCTGGACGAGCTGGAGCGGCGTCTGACAAGCCGCGGCACAGAGACGCCCGAGGCCGTGCGCGGCCGCCTGGCCCGCGCCCGCCAGGAATATGCCGAGGCCGATTTTTATGACTACCTCATCGTCAACGACGATGTGGAGCACGCGGCTGCCGAGCTCAGCGCCATCATCACGGCCGAGCACTGCCGTTTTCACGACCGCGCGGAAATCCTGCGCGATCGTAGATGAAATTTTTTAGCCGCAGACTGCGGCAGAATGGAGTAATTGTTATGATGCTGTATCCCCCCATGGCCGAACTGACCGAGAAGGTCGGCAGCCGCTACCAGTTGGTCAACCTTGTCGCCCGCCGGGCCCGCGAGCTCTCGACCGAGGCGGCCGAGAAGGAAATGCCGCTGGAGAAGAAGCCTGTATCCATCGCCATCGACGAGGTCTACACAGGCAAGCTGTCGATTGCGGAATAAGATCATGAAGGCGGTGTCGGCTTGAGCCTTCCCGTTGCCAGAATTGCGGTTGCTGCCGCCACGTATTCCTTCGATCGACCGTTCGATTATCTGATCCCCGACGAGTTCGTTGGCCGGGTGCGGCCCGGCTGCCGGGTCACGGTTCCGTTCGGGCGGGGCAACCGCCCCTCCGAGGGGGCCGTGCTTGCTGTCGGTGATGGCAGCCAGCGCGAGATCCTGAAGCCGATCGCCTGTGTGATGGACAGCGAGCCGGTGCTGTCCGAGCGGCAGCTTAAGCTGGCGCTGTTCATGCGGGAACGCTTTTTCTGCACGGTCTACGACGCGATCAAGGCCATGCTGCCGGCGGGACTGTGGTTTGACAACCGGGGAAACCGCCGCGTCAAGGATAAAACCGTCGAGATCGCGCGTCTGTGCGTCTCCTCGGAGGAGGGGCTGCGGATCGCGCAGGCCAAACGGCTGCGTTCACCCAGACAGGCCGAGCTGCTGGAGCTGTTGTGCAGCTTTGAAGCCCTGCCAGTCCGGGATCTGCTGAACCATACGGGCGCCACACGAGCTGTTTTTAATGCGCTGAAAAAAGCTGAACTGGTCGAGACCTTCGAGCGCGAGGTTTTCCGCCGTCCTGTGCTCTCTAACGTGGAGCGACAGGAGATCCCGGTACTGAATGCCGAGCAGCAGAAGGCCTTCACTGCACTGTCGGCGCTCGCAGTGTCCGGACAGGCCTCGGCCGCGCTGCTGCTCGGCGTCACCGGCAGCGGCAAGACCAGCGTGTATGTCCATCTGATCGCACAGCAGCTCTCATTGGGCAAGGGCGTTATCCTTCTGGTTCCGGAGATCGCGCTGACGCCGCAGATGCTGCACACCTTCACCTCTTATTTTGGCGATGAAATTGCGGTATTGCACTCCAGCCTCTCGCCCGGAGAACGTTATGACGAGTGGAAGCGGATCCGCAGCGGACAGGCCAGGCTTGTGATCGGCACACGCAGCGCCATCTTCGCACCGATCGGCGAGCTCGGCCTCGTCATCATCGACGAGGAGCAGGAGGAGAGCTACAAATCCGAAAATAATCCGCGTTATCACGCCAGAGATGTGGCAAAATACCTCTGTGCGAAATCGAATTGTCTGCTGTTGCTCGGTTCTGCCACTCCGGATATCGCTACCCGGTACTATGCGGAGATCGGGCGTTATCATTTTTTCCGTCTGGATCAGCGCTATAACGAGCAAGCGCTGCCTGCGGTCCGCATTGTGGATATGAAGCGCGAGCTTCGGCGCGGCAATACCGGCGATCTCAGCTCACTGCTGTGTGAGGAGCTGCGCGAAAATATCCGGCGGGGAGAACAGAGCATTCTGTTCCTCAACCGACGCGGCGCCCACAAGCTCATCAGCTGCGGCGACTGCGGGTTTACCTACAAATGTCCCCGCTGCAGCGTTTCCCTGACCTATCACAGCAGCAACAGGCGACTGATGTGCCACTACTGCGGCCATGTCCAGTGGGTGGATGCGGCCTGCCCTGAGTGCGGCGGTACGCTCAAATATCTCGGAACGGGTACACAGAACGTAGAAGCGCAGCTCAACGAACTGTTTCCGGGGGTTCCGGTACTGCGGATGGATACCGATACGGTTGCACCCGCCGGGTCTCACGAGATCCTGTTTGACCGTTTCCGCAAAGAGAAAATCCCGATCATGGTCGGCACGCAGATGGTCACCAAGGGGCTGAACTTTGAGAATGTGACGCTGGTAGGGGTGCTGTCCGCCGACCAGAGTCTCTATTCCGGTGACTATCGCGCCGGAGAGAGGACCTTTTCGCTGATCACGCAGGTCGTGGGGCGGAGCGGCCGCGGCACAAAGCCCGGACGCGCTGTGATCCAGACCTTTACGCCGGAAAATCAGACGATCCTCCAGGCGGCCGAGCAGGATTACGACGCCTTTTACCATAGCGAGATCGAGCTGCGCCGCCTGCAGAACGCGCCGCCGATTTGTGATATGCTGAGCATTACCTGCACCGGCATGGACGAGGATCAGGTGCGCAAGGGGATCCATTCGATCAGGCACTGGCTGGAGGAAGCCCTCAGCGATCAACGCGGCGTGTCTGTCCTCGGCCCGGCGCCGCTGCCGGTTGTCAAGGTAAACAACCATTTCCGCTACCGTGTAAACATCGTGTGTCAAGCCAATGCAGAGATTCGGCGGCTCCTCTCCCAGATCATCATCGAATGCGGCTCCGATAAGCGCTTCAAGGGCGTTTCGGTGTTTGCCGACAGCGATCCGATCGATTCATAAATACAGAAACAGGAGAAAACTGATGGCTCTTAGAAACATTCTGACAAAGGAAGATCAGACACTCTATAAAAAATGCCGCCCGGTCACCGACTTCAACGCCCGGCTGCACCAGCTGCTCGACGATATGGGAGAGACACTGTTGGATTCCGATGGCGTCGGACTGGCGGCGCCCCAGGTCGGGGTGCTGCGGCGCGTCGTAGTCGTGCTCGAGACCAATGTTCCGGAGGGGCAGGAGCCCTATCTCATCGAGCTTGTCAACCCTGAGATCATATCGGCCAGCGGCGAACAGAGCGGCGCGGAAGGCTGCCTGAGTCTGCCGGGGGAGTACGGACTTGTAAAACGTCCGATGGACGTGACTGTGCGCGCTCAAAACCGCTACGGTGAGACCTTTTCTGTCAGCGGTACCGGACTGACCGCCCGCTGTTTCTGCCACGAGCTCGACCATCTGGAGGGTGTGATCTTCACCGCCCGGGCCGAGCGCATGCTGACGGAGGAAGAGCTGCAGCGCAGAGAGAACAACGAGGACTGAGGGGAATCGTATGCGTATCGTTTTTATGGGCACGCCGGATTTTGCCGAGGCTTCGCTCAGAGCGCTGCTGGATGAGCATTTCAACGTGGTCGGCGTATTCACGCAGCCCGATAAGCCCCGCGGCCGCGGCATGGAGCTGAGCTTTTCCCCGGTGAAAACCCTGGCCCTTGCGCACGGTCTGCCGGTGTACCAGCCGGCCAAAATGCGCGACGGCACGGCCCTGCGGCTGATCGAAGCGTGTCAGCCGGATATTCTGGTCGTTGTCGCCTATGGCAGGATCCTGCCGGACGACATTCTGGCCGTTCCCAGGTACGGTGCGATCAATGTGCACGCCTCGCTGCTGCCCAGATACCGCGGCGCCGCGCCGATCCAGTGGGCCGTGCTGAACGGGGACAAGGTCACCGGTGTTTCAACGATGTACCTGGCCACAGAGATGGACACCGGCGATATCATCTACACCGACGAGACCGCGATCGGCGAGTATGAGACCTCGGGCGAGCTCTTCGACCGCCTGAAGGAGATGGGTGCCAGGCTGCTGGTAAAAACGCTGCGCGATATCGAGACCGGAACGGCGCCGCGCACGCCACAGGACAATACCCAGGCGAGCTATGTGTCGATGCTCGATAAGTCCATGAGCCCGATCTGTTTTGATCAAAGCCCCCGCCAGGTGCTTAAATGGATCTACGGATTGCAGCCCTGGCCCGTCGCCACGATGGAGCTTGAGGGCAAGCCCTATCGGGTCTTTGGCGCCGCATACAGCCAGAACCGCACCGACAAGGCTCCTGGCTCGATCGTCTCGGCCGGCGAGCAGGGGATCGAGGTCGCCTGTGCCGGCGGTGAGACCCTGTATATCACCGAGCTGCAGGCGCCCGGAAAGAAGCGCATGCCCGCCGCGGATTTTTTGCGCGGACACAGCATCCGCGTGGGAGACTGAGCTATGATGACAGCCAGAGAGGCGGCGCTGCTGGCTCTGGAGCGCTGCCGACGTGACGGCGCCTGGTCGGGGGCCGCGATCGACAGTATTCTGAAAAAGCAGACGATCCCCCCTCGCGATGCGGCACTGGCCTCCCAGCTGTGTATCGGTGTGCTGCAAAACAGCAGTCTGCTGGATTTCTATATGGATTGTTTCTGCAAAGGCAAGCTGGAGCCGAAGCTTCGGGATATTCTCCGTCTGGGGGCTTATCAGCTCCTGTTACTGGACAAGGTACCGGATCACGCCGCTGTCAGTGAATGTGTGGAGCTCGCCAAGCGGCAGAACCTGTCCCGGGCCTCGGGACTGGTCAATGCCGTATTGCGGAAGCTCGCCGCCAACCGGGATCAGCTCCCGCAGATTCCCGGACAGGGGAGCGCCGGCTATCTCTCAATCCGCACCAGTCATCCGCTGTGGCTGTGCGAAAAACTGTCCGAACAGCGCGGCTATCGCTTTGCGGAAGCCTTCCTCCTGGCGAACAACGAAACACCATCCCTCGATATTCAGGTAAACCGCCTGAAGATATCTTCCGCTGATTACCAGGCTTTGCTTGAGCGGCAGGGAATCGAGTTTCGCACCGACGCGCAGCTGGACGGCTGCCTGTCGCTGAAGGGCGGCCGGGTGACCGAGCTGCCCGGCTATGCCGAGGGTCTCTTCTATGTCCAGGACAAAGCCGCGCGCTGCGCGGTCGAGATCGCCGGTGCCGCGCCGGGCATGCGGGTGCTGGATCTCTGTGCCGCGCCGGGCGGGAAATCCTTCAGCGCCGCCATTGCCATGCGCGATCAGGGCGGCCTGATCGCCTGCGATATCCACGAAAAAAAGCTCTCCCGCATTCGGGAGGGGGCGGAAAGGCTTGGTATTACCGGCATCGTCTGTCAGGCAAACGATGCCCGCAACTATCGCAGGGACTGGGATTCGACCTTCGACCTGGTGATCGCCGACGTACCCTGCTCGGGCTTTGGCGTGATCCGCAAGAAGCCGGAGATCCGCGGCAAGCGCGCGGAGGAGATAGCCGGACTGCCGCAGATCCAGTATGAGATCCTGAAAACCGCTGCCCGCTATGTCAAGCCCGGCGGAACGCTGCTGTATTCGACCTGTACGGTTTTGCGGGAAGAAAACGATGCTGTGGTCGAACAGTTCCTGACGGAGCATCCTGCGTTCTCCGCTACGGCGTTCACTGTCTGCGACAGGCACAGCGAAAACGGCATGTTTACCTTCTGGCCGCAGATCGACGGCACGGACGGATTCTTTACAGCAAAGCTGAAACGGACAGAATCATGAAAAAAGACATTGTATCGCTGCTCCCCGACGAGCTGGCAGCTGCCATGGCCGAGCTGGGAGAGCCCAAATACCGCGCCGATCAGATATTCCGCTGGCTCTGCCGCGGCGTCCGGGACTTTGCTGAGATGAGTGATCTCTCCAAGGCGCTCCGCGATCGGCTGAACGAAAAGTTTTTCATCTACCGGCCGACGGTGCTGAGCAAGCAGGTCTCGCAGATGGACGGAACCATCAAATATCTGTGGGCGCTGCGGGACGGAAACGCCGTCGAGACCGTTGTGATGAGCTATAAATACGGCAATACGGTCTGCATCTCCAGCCAGGTGGGCTGTCGGCAGGGCTGCGCCTTCTGCGCGTCGACCATCGGCGGACTCGTGCGCTGCCTCGAGCCGTCGGAGATGCTCGATGAGGTGCTGTTTTCTCAGCTCGATTCCGGGAAGCCCATTTCCCACATCGTGCTGATGGGCATCGGCGAGCCGCTCGACAATTTTGACAACGTCATGCGCTTTCTTGAACTGGTCAACCACCCCCGAGGCATGAACATCGGGATGCGCCATATCTCGCTGTCTACCTGCGGCCTGATCGAGCGCTTTGACGATCTGGCTGAACGGGATCTGCAGCTGACGCTCTCTGTCTCGCTGCACGCGCCCGATGACGAGACCCGCTCGAAGCTGATGCCGGCCAACCGCGGCCGCGGCGTCGACGCGCTGATCGCCGCCTGCCGGCGCTATACCGAGCACACAGGCCGCCGCATCTCGTTTGAGTACGCGATGATCGACGGCGTCAACGACACCCCCGAACACGCCAGACTGCTGGCCAAACGCGCCAGACAGGTCGGTGCGCATGTCAATCTGATTCCGCTCAACCACGTCGAAGAGCGGCAGTTTCGGCCCTCGACGCCCGGCCATATGAAGGCCTTTATCCAAATCCTCGAGGAGGCCGGCGTCAATGTGACGGTTCGCCGCCGGCTTGGCAGCGATGTCGACGCCTCCTGCGGCCAACTGCGCCGAAGGATGCAGAAAAACAACGCAGCATCCGAAGCCTTAGACTGACATCACTTGTACACGGAGGACCCCATATGAAAAGCTTTGGGCTGACAGACAAAGGAAGAGTTCGCCAGGACAATCAGGACTGTTTTATCATTGAAAAATGTGACAGTCGGGATTGTCTCGTTGTTGCGCTGTGCGACGGTATGGGCGGCGCAAAAGCCGGCGGGCTCGCCAGCCATCTGGCCAACAAAGCTTTCGTTTCGCATGTGTACGGACGGCTGACCACCCGTGTCAAGCGCCATATGGACTACCCGACAGTTCTGCGTGAGGCCTGCCGGGAGGCCAACGGCGTGGCCTATGAGTATTCCCAGTTCGACGAGGCCTACAGCGGTATGGGGACAACAATTGTCGGCGGTGTAGTGAAATCCAACGGAAATGGGTATATTATCAACGTGGGCGACAGCCGTGCTTATCTGATCTCCCGTCGGTATCACGCCATTACGCAGATCACCACCGATCACTCCCTGGTGGAGGAGCTGGTGGAATACGGCGCGATCACGAAGGAGGAGGCCCGCGTCCACCCAAAGAAGAACATCATCACCCGCGCCATCGGTACCGAGCCGGAGGTCGAGGCCGATTATTACGAGTTCCTCCTGCAAAGCTCCGATGTGCTTCTGCTGTGCTCAGACGGCCTGTCCAACACGGTCACCGACGAGGAGCTGTTGGATTACGCCACACAGTACTCTGACCCTGAACAGCTTTGCCGCTCGCTGATGAGTAAGGCGCTGGCTCTCGGCGCGAAGGACAACGTCACGGTTGTTGCCGTCTACAGATGAAGGAGACCTTATGAACGAGAACGATTCTTATATCGGCAAAACCCTTGACGGCCGCTATGAGATCATGAATATCATCGGCGAGGGCGGTATGGCCATCGTTTACCGTGCGCTTGACCACCGGCTGAATCGCTATGTCGCTGTGAAGATCATGCGCTCGGAGATGGCGGCCGACGAGGAATTTCGCCGCCGCTTCAACGCCGAATCGCAGGCTGTCGCCATGCTGTCCCATCCCAATATCGTCGCCGTATACGACGTGAGCCGCAGCGAGACTATGGAGTACATAGTCATGGAACTGATCGACGGCATCACGCTCAAGCAGTATATGGACAAGCGCGGTATGCTGGCCTGGCGTGAGGCGGTGCACTTCTCAAAGCAGATCGCGAAGGCGCTCACGCAGGCGCATGAGCGCGGCATTATCCACCGCGATATCAAGCCGCAGAATATCATGCTGCTGCGCGACGGCACGATCAAGGTCGCTGACTTCGGTATCGCCGCGCTCGAGAGCGAGGTGGATGAGAAGCCGGACGGGCAGGCCATCGGCTCGATCCACTATATCGCGCCGGAGCAGGCCCGCGGTGAATCCCCCGATGCCCGCAGCGATATCTACTCTCTGGGCGTGCTGATGTATGAAATGCTGACTGGGAATGTACCCTATACCGGCGATACTTTGGGCGAGATCGCGATCAAGCACATGCAGCACGCTCCCACCTCGCCCTGCAAAATCAATCCGGATATCCCGGAGGCTCTTGAGCGGATCACGCTCAAGGCTATGGCCTCGCGCATCGACCAGCGCTATCAGAGCGCGGCCGAGCTGCTCGGCGATCTGGATCAGCTCACGACGGTGAAGCCTCAGCCGGAGAGCGAGGAGCCTGTCACGCAGGAGCAGGGGCACGGCGTCAAGCCTGTGCGTTCGAGCACCGAGCTGTCAAAGGCAAATTACCAGCGCCGCCGCCGCAGAGCCAATAAGGTCAGCTTTGCCACCGGCTTTTTCCTGCTGCTGGCGCTGAGCATCGGACTGTTCAAATATCTGTGGGATTTCTGGTTGTACGATGTGTTTTCGCCGGCGGTTCGCATCCCGCTGCAGAACTTCATCGGAATGAATTACAGCGATATCGAGTCGAATACCGAACTCCTGTCGCGCTATAACTTTGATGTGATCTTTGTCATCAACACCGACAGCCAGGCCGGACAGGTTCTGGAGCAGGAGCCCAGTGCCGGGCGCAGCATGATGGTCACGCCCGAGGGGATCAATGTCACGCTGAAGGTCAGCACCGGCGGAAATATCGCCACGGTGCCTGATCTGCGCAATCACAGCTATGTGGAGGCTATGAATCAGCTGAGCGATCTCGGCCTGGCGGTGGAGATCGAAAACGCCGTCTCGGACACCATTACGCGCGACTATGTGATCTCGAGCAGCCCCCTGGCCGGTGAACAGCTGAGCCTTGGCTCGACGGTGTATCTCCTGGTCAGCAGCGGCCCGGAGATCCAATATGTCGAGATGCCGAATCTTGTCGGTCTGTCGGAGGACGCCGCCCGCAGCAAGTTAGAGAGTGTGCGTCTGAGTTACGGCGGCTCCACGCGGGTCATCAGCGACTATGACGCCGGCACGGTCATCGGACAGAGCAACGAAGCGTTCTCAACGGTCGAGGAGCACTGCAAGATCACGCTGACCGTATCGGCCGGCCCGGGGTGAGGTATGACGACAGGCAGAATTATCAAAGCGCTCAGCGGCTTTTATTATGTCGAAACCGCCGACGGCTTGCTGGAATGTAAGGCCCGCGGCAAATTCCGCCTGGACGGAACCTCGCCGCTGGTCGGGGATGTGGTCGCGTGCAGCATTGACAGCAACGGCAAAGGCAGGGTCGATCAGATCCTGCCGCGCAAAAACTGGTTTGTCCGTCCGGCAGTTGCGAACATCGACGCACTTGTCTTTGTGGCGGCCGGCACCAACCCCGTCACCGACCCGTTCCTGATCGACCGCGTCTCTGTCATCGCCGAGGAGTCAGGCTGCGAGCTGATTATCTGTATCAACAAGACCGATATCAACAGCGGCGATGCCCTGTATGAGACCTATACGGCGGCCGGTTTCCCCACGGTGCGGACAAGCGCCGCGACAGGGGAGGGGACGAAGAAACTGCTGCAGCTGCTGCGCGGCAAGGTGTGCGCGTTCACCGGCAACTCCGGAGTAGGGAAGTCCAGCATCCTGAATGTGCTGCTGCCGGAAGCCCGGGCCGAGACGGGCGAGGTCAGCGAAAAGCTGGGCCGCGGCCGCCATACAACGCGGGTCACATCGCTGTACGATCTCGGTCAGGATACATATTTAGCCGACACGCCCGGCTATGCCTCCTTTGAGCTGGAGATGATGAAGGCCATCCCCAAGGAGGCACTTGCCGCGGATTTCCGGGATTTTGCCCCCTATCTCGGCGATTGCCGCTTTAACGACTGCGCCCATCTGAAGGAGCCCGGCTGCGCTGTCCGCGCGGCGCTGGACGAGGGCCGGCTGATGCCCAGCCGCTACCGCTCGTATGTGCGCCTCTATGAGCTCTGCGCCCAACAGAATTTCTGGGAGAAAAAGACCTTGCCGTAATACGGTAACCGAATGATCGCCCTCCGCATAGTTTGGAATACAGACTACTTGCGGGAGGCGATTGCTTTGCGCCGAGGGCGTCACTGTTTCCTGCCGATCGCTATCATTGCATCCGGCGTATTGATTCTCCTTGCCCTGGTCCTTCCGAGCTCCTTCTGGTGGTTCCTGCTGGCGAGCGGTCTGATCGCCTTCGGCCTCTGGCTGCTGCGGTGGTGATACCGGCAATCAAAAACCGTCATAGTTGATCTCATTCCTGCATACGCTGTATCAAAAAGCAGGCAAGGAGCGTGTCTATGGAAGTCAGACTCAACACCAAAACGGTTCCTACTCTTCAGCAGCTCTCCGATCAGGAGCAGCAGACACAGATCGATCTGGAGTCCGTTGTTCCCGACACGCGGGATGATATCGGCCGGGTCGTCACTGCGCAGGCCAATGTATTTCTGAAAAGCAAGGATGTCACGAGCCGCGGTATGACTGTCGGCGGCGAATTGGAGATCGCGGTACTGTATATCACCGAGGATGGAAAATCGCTCTCGGTGCTCCGTAACGGACAGGGCTTCTCCATGGATTTCGAACTGCCGGAGCACGAGGATGAGCTGATCACGCTGGCCCGGCTGCAGCTGAAGGCCGTGGAGACGCGGCTGATCAACCCGAGAAAGCTTTCCGTGAGCGCAGAGATTGTCGGGAAGCTGCAGAGCTTTGCTCAGCAGCAGATGCCGGTGGAATACCGCTGTCCGGCGGAGAACGGGAGTGCTGTCCATCTGCTGACGGAGCAGCGTCAGACCAGTGTTGTGAATGCCGTATGCGAGAAGAGCTTTTCGATCAACGAGCAGTTTCCTTTCCCGGACAGCTCGGTTTCAACAGCAGGACTGCTCTGCCAGAGGGTTCATTTTCAGATCGGTGAGAAGCAGTTGATCGGCACGCGGCTGCTGGTCAAGGGAACAATGGAGCTGACGGCCTGTTGTCTCAGCGAGAGCAGCAATCTGCCGGTCACCGCGACGTTCTCGACCCCATTTTCTCAGCTTGTCGAGCTTGGGAAGGAGCAAATGGACGGCTGTGAAGCCTCGATCCAGCTCAACTCCGCCTATTATACCGTCACCGACACGGTCGGCGCCGGCAAGGTACTTGATTGCGAGATCCACGCGGTCATTCAGATTCAGACTCGATGCACCGAGACAGTCATGCTCGTCAACGATGCCTACAGCAACCGCTATCCGATGGAAATCGAGCAGAGCGAACTCTCACTCTGGGAGATGCCGACAGCAATAACGGTTCCGATTTCGATAGAAGAGCGCGTGGAGCTGCCGGAGGACACAGCACAGTGTCTTGCCGTCTTTCCCTCGCTCGGTCTGCCTGGCATCCCGGAGAAAAAACTCTGCTGCCATATCACACTCGATCTGCTGTGTCGGACCGCGGATGGCGGCTTCATTTCCGCGAAGCGCATGCTGCTGAGTGAGACTGCGCTGGAGGAGAGTTTGCGATACGCGCCGGCGATCAGCATGCAGAATATCACGTATCGGCAGGAGGGCGGAGCACTCGTTGTCCGGATCAACATGTCGGCGGCCTGGAGTGAGTGCCGTTCCATGCCGCAGCGTGCGGTGACGGCGCTTCTGTTGGATGAGAACGCACCGGTCGATCAGGCGTCTTTTCCTGACTTGACCGCTGTACGGCCGGCGGGAGAATCGCTCTGGGAGCTTGCGCGCACCCACCATTCCAGCCCCGAGGCCATTGAAAAGCTCAACGCCGCCCTTGAGCTATCCGGTGATACGATGCTGTTTATTCCACGTGTAGAGTAATCTTTTTTTGATCGGAAATTGGCACTTGTCAGCAGGGAACAGATGTGCTAAAATAACTAAGTTAGTAAGTATTTACTTTTTTATTCTACGATAAGAGGAGCTGTTAGCATGTCCGGACATTCCAAATGGCACAACATACAGAAAACCAAGGGTGCCGCTGACGCCAAGCGCGCGCAGGCCTTCACCAAGATCGCCCGTGAAATGATCGTGGCCGTCAAAGAGGGCGGCGGCGGAGATCCCCGCAGCAATTCCAAGCTCGCCACCGTTATTGCCAAGGCCAAGGCCGCCAATATGCCGAACGACAATATCAAGCGCACGATCGACAAAGCGCTCGGAGCCGGAAATACGGAAAACTACGAAAAGATCACCTACGAAGGCTATGGCCCGCAGGGTGTCGCCATCATCGTCGAGACGATGACCGATAACCGCAACCGCACCGCCGGCGAGATCCGCCACTACTTCGATAAGTACGGCGGAAACATGGGCGCGGCCAACTGCGTCTCCTGGTCCTTCGACCGCAAGGGCGTGATCGTCATCGACAACGAGGACGAGGAGCTGGACGAGGACACCGTGATGATGGACGCGCTCGACGCTGGCGCCGCCGACTTCGAGGCTGACGGTGAAGTCATGACTGTCTACACGGCCGAGGACGATGTGGCCGCCGTGTCTGAAGCACTGACCGCCAAGGGCTACAAGCTGGTCGAGGCGCAGGTTGAAATGCTGCCCCAGAACGGCTATATCAAGCTGACGAACGAGGACGATATCAAGAACATGCAGAAGATGCTCGACATGTTCGAGGACAACGACGATGTCCAGAACGTCTGGCATAACTG
>CACXDT010000210.1 GCA_902766405.1 Oscillospiraceae bacterium | reverse complement strand
TGCCCCGCAGGCGATGAGCGTCTGGCTGAACAGCTGGCTCATCTTTTCGCGGTCGCCCGCGCCGTGCGCCCGCACGATGAGCGCCGCGCCGGCCACGGTGACCAGATAAGCCATAAACACCTCGAAAAGCGTAAACGGCTCTATGAGGTTAATCGCAGTAAAGGCCGCGTCGTCGAACAGGTTGCCGACCACGATCTCATCGACCAGTGTCGCGATGACCTCCAGCAGCACGCCAGCGGTCGCCGCGAGGAAAACGGGGAAAAAACGGACATCCTTTCTGTCCATCGCTCTTCATCCTTCTTTCCGGCATGAGACTGAACGGATTGATGATATATCAAAGCGTTATATCAACAAGAATACAGTCTACCAAATTATGCCGGGTTTTTCAAGAGGAAAATCAAGAATTGTCCGCTAAAGAAAAATCAAGAATTGCTTTGATACGATCCGGAACAGAGACCGGCGCAAAACAAATCGAACTCCCCTTAACTCCCCTTGACACATACCTTTCCGTTTTCGCTATGGACAGAAACGGAAAGCTGTGATAGAATATTGTTATAAAATATACATAAGGAGCGACCACTATGGAACTTACCGCAGCCGCGCAATGGCTGAACACCAATCTGGCCGGCTTTGACCAGGCCGTGACCGGTGCTGTCCATCAGCTCTACCTCTCCGCCGGGGGCTTTTTCACCCCGTTTTTCAAGCTGATTTCCCTGCTCGGCAAGGGCGGCATCTTCCTGATCCTGCTGAGCATCTGCCTGATGCTCGTCCGGAAGACCCGCCGCTATGGCACCGCTATGCTGCTCGGACTTGCGATCGGCTTTATCATCGCCAACCTGTTTTTAAAGGTCGTGATTGCGCGGCCGCGCCCTTACGCGGACGAAGCCGGCTACTTCTACCCGCTCTGGGACATGCTCGGACGGGCGATGGAGAGCGATAAAAGCTTCCCCTCCGGCCATACCAACGCGGCCTTTGCGGCCTGTGTGCCGGTATTTCTGCTCGGGAACAGGAAATACAGCTGGACAGCGCTGCTGTTTGGGGTGTTGATGGGCATCAGCCGTATCTATCTGGTGGTCCACTTCCCCAGCGACGTGGTCGGCGGCCTGCTGACAGGTACGCTCGCCGGTTTTCTCGGCACCCTGGTGGCGACGCGCGCGATTCCGGAGAGCTGGTACGAGCTGGACTTTTTTGCCTGGGCCCACCGTCCGGGCCAACACGACAGCGCAGAGACCGCACCGTAAAAGCTGCGAAAAAGCATCGATGATACCGTAGGGGGCGGCTATTAGCCGCCCGGCACAGAAACGGTATTATCGTAAACGCAATTTTTCAATTTCATTTACGATATTGGCAAGAAAAGTTGGGTGAATTCGTATCATGGTACGAATTCACCCAACTTTTTCGATGATATGATGGATCGTGCCGCGCGGTCGGCAGCTTGACGCCTACGGTGTGATCCGCACTGACCGCTTTTCTCCACCTCATTGTTATATGAATCCATCGTCCCCGAACACCCTGGCTGGACGCCGCTTGTGTTCGCTGCGCGCGTGAAAACGCTCGATGATGGCCCTGTCGTGCTCGCTCGCCTCGCCGGTCGTCAGATAGCGGTCGATAGCGGCGTAGGTGACGCCCATCTCCTGCTCGTCGGTCTGCCCTTCAAAAAGGCCGGCCGACGGCTTCTTCGTCCGGATCGAGAGCGGCGCTTCGAGATAGTCGAGAAACTCGATGATCTCGGTGGCCAGAAGATCCGCGATCGGGTTGAAGTCGTAAGCGCCGTCGCCCCACTTGGTAAAGTAGCCCATATAGCTCTCGCTGCGGTTGCCGGTTCCGGCGACGAGGCGGTTCTCGCTGGCCGCGATCGTATAGAGCGCTGTCATCCGCAGCCGCGGCGCAATGTTCATCAGCCCCGCGCTGTTGATCGTTGTCGCCTGCCCAATCGCGGACACGGCGGCCTCCCGCACCGGCGTCAGATCGACAGTGCGCGTCTCGATGCCGTACTGCTCGGCAAGCGCGTTGCCGTCGTCCATGTCCGAGCCGTAGTTGCGTGTGGAGGCACAGGGCATCAGGATACCGACGGTATTCTCGCACGCGGCCTTACACAGGATGCCCACCAGGGCCGAATCCTTGCCGCCGGAATTGCCAAAGACGATGCCCTCGCAGCCGCTGCTGCACACAAGCTCACGGATAAATGCCACGCGGTTCTCATATTCCTGCTGATAGTTTCTCATGGTCGGTCTCCCCTTTTTCATTTTGGCTGCAGGGGTAAGTTCGATTTCAGTATAACGCGCAGCAAGCCGAATTGCAAGTCTGTCGATTTGCCGTGTGAATCAAGGCCGGCAAACAGATTCTTTGTGAAAACTTACGGGAATTGCTTTCTCTCCTTGACAATATCCGTATTTTCGCTTACAATTGCGCCATCAGAGCAGGGTATTCCGCGATACGGTGTCCGTGCTCTTCTTTCTTATCACTGAAAACAAATGCTTTTTATCATAAACGATACTCATATGATTTCCTTCAATATGCTCTTTCTAATCCAAATCATCGCAGGGAGGCGCGCAGCATGAGCAAATATTCCAAGGACGACATTCTCCGCATGGTCCGCGAGGAGCATGTGGAATTTATCCGCATGCAGTTTACCGATATCTTCGGCCAGATGAAAAACGTGGCGATCACGGCCTCGCAGATCGAGCGGGCGCTGAACAACCAGATCATGATCGACGGCAGCTCGATCGAGGGCTTTACCCGCATCCACGAGTCCGACCAGTACCTGCGTCCGGATCTCGATTCCTTTGTGATCCTCCCCTGGCAGCCGGAGCCCGTCAAGGTGGCCCGTCTGATCTGCGACGTGTACAACGCCGACGGCAGCCCCTTCATCGGCGACCCGCGCTATATCCTCAAGCAGCAGCTTGCCAGAGCCGAGGCCATGGGCTACACCTTCAATGTCGGCCCCGAGTGCGAGTTTTTCCTGTTCGAGACCGACGCGAACGGCCGTCCCACGACCAAAACCGGCGATGAGGCCGGCTACTTCGATCTCGGCCCTCTCGACCACGGCAAGGAGACACGCAGTGAGATCTGCCTGTCGCTGGAGAGCATGGGCTTCGAGATCGAGGCCAGCCATCACGAGGTGGCCGCCGGCCAGCATGAGATCGACTTCAAGTATGCCGACGCCCTGACGACAGCCGACAACATCATGACCTTCAAGTTTGCCGTCAAGACCATCGCCCAGCGCAACGGTCTGCACGCCACCTTTATGCCCAAGCCCGTCTACGGCGTCAACGGCAGCGGCATGCACACGAATATGTCCCTCTTCAAGGACGGCAAAAACATCTTTGCAGACGAGAGCGACAGGCGCGGCCTGAGCCGCGAGGCCTACAGCTTCATCGCCGGCCTTCTGCAGCACGTGCGCGGCAACGCCGCCATTACGAACCCGCTGGTCAACTCCTACAAGCGCCTGGTTCCCGGCTACGAGGCGCCCTGCTACCTCGCCTGGTCGGCCTCGAACCGCTCGGCGCTGATCCGCATTCCGGCCGCGCGCGGACAGAGCACGCGCGTGGAGCTGCGCAGCCCCGACCCTACCTGCAACCCCTATCTGTGCCTGGCCGTGTGCCTGGCCGCCGGACTGGACGGCATGGAAAAACAGCTGGAGGTCCCCGCCGAGATCACCGAGAACATATTCGCTATGGATCGCGAGACGCGCGCCGCCCACGGCATTGATAATCTGCCCGGCACACTCGAGGAGGCCATCCTCGCCATGGAGGCCGATCCCCTGCCCGCCGCCGTCCTCGGCCCCCACGCCTACAACAGCTATCTGACCGGCAAGAAGAAGGAGTGGGACGAGTACCGCACCCAGGTCTCCGACTGGGAGAAGCAGAAGTATATGGTGCTGTACTGAGTCCAGGCTTTTTCTTCTGTGTTCCCATGCGGAACAGTCATATACTATCGTGAAATCCATGACAAATACGTGTATTGCTGCGTATTTGTCATGGATTTCAGCTTTTTTTCAGGTTTATCCGGATCCACCGCTATCTGATACTGTTTTCCAATAAAAGGCTTCATTTTATGGGAAAGGGGCTGTCTCAAAATAGGCGGCAGTTGGTATAAACGGCACTAAGCCCAATACGACCGTAGGGGCTGGCGTCCTCGACAGCCCG
>CACXDT010000209.1 GCA_902766405.1 Oscillospiraceae bacterium | reverse complement strand
CAAGACCTTCCACATCACGGTCGTGCGCGGCATCCACGAGGATGTGATCGACGCCAAGGCCAGCGAGAGCGTGGCCGTGGCGCTTGAGCGCGCCGGCATCGCCATCGACACCCACTGCCGCAACGGCGAGTGCGGCTTCTGCCGCAGCCATCTGCTGTCGGGCGAGATCTTTGTCTCCACGATCGGCGACGGCCGCCGCAAAATGGACAAGGAGATGGGCTGGTTCCACGCCTGCTCCTCCTGGCCGCTGAGCGATCTGAAGATCAAGATCCCCATCATGTAAAAAGACCGCGCCCTGGAAGGCGCGGATGCGTCGGAGCCGGCGCCCAGCCTGTGGGCGGATCCGTGCGAAAGATGGATTGTATCTATGCATAGTTGGGCGATTTCGAAGAACGGTTCGAAATCGCCCAACATCTCTACCGTGCCGAATAACCAAGCCGTGAAAGGATTTGACAAAATACGGCGCAAAAGGTAGAATAGAGCTAACCTCGAAAGAGGCCACCGGAGTGATCCGGGCAAAAGGTTTTGCGCTGTTGAACGGCGGTTGGCCACTTCCCTGCGAAGGGAGGTGAGGCTTATGGATAAGCGGAGATTATTTCGCTTGCTGCTGTGCCTCATCATGGTTCTTATGATCCTGATGTACATAGCACCTGAAGCTTATTGAGCTATTAAAAAGCTCGTTGACCGCCCGGCTGGAACCCGAGCGGTCAACAATTAATTCGACTGCATAGGGCCAACCGTCAAATCAACAGCGCCCTTTTGTATTTTCATTATACCACGCGGGCCTGTTTTGTCAAGCGGGAAAGCGTTTGCCACATACTGTGCATGATGCGGAAAATGCCGGATATATTGCAGGGATGTCGAGATAGGGGAAACGGTTCTTTTGTCATAGAATCCATCCAGGCATAGAATGGAAATGCTCTGCCGTTGACAGCCGGGGACAAAAGTTTTATACTCTCAGTAACATGGGGTATTATGGGTGCTCTGTGTACAGTTCCGAAATGGGAGACAAACTATGACAGACGAGAAAACGCCGCGGACGCGCGCGGCGGACGACTGGGAGGAATTGAAGCCGCGGCGTCGCCCTCCGACACGCAAAACGCCGTTGCCGCTGCTGATTTTGCAGGATCTGGTGCTGACGGGCCTTGTGCTGGTGGTGTTTGCGCTGTTCCACCATGTGATCCCGCGCATGACGGCGGACAGCCGGCCTGTCCCGACGCCGACAGCCATCCGCCCGACGGAGGCGACAGCCGTGCCGTCGGTAAGCGTTGATACGCCCCCGCTTGAGAGTGCGGCCCCGGTCGCCACGAGCGAGCCGATGGTCGATCCGATGGACTGGCGGAGCAAATTTGCCGATAAATTCACCGATACCGTCGTTCAGACGGAAAACACCTACACCAGCCCGAATATCGCAATCACGGTCGAGAAGGTGACGCTCTCGGACACCTATACAACGGTCTGCTATGTGGCGGATATCTATCTCGCGGACCTCAGCTGCTTCCAGACCTACTGGGCCAACGGCCGCTACAGCTATTACGGCTATCAGAGCCCCCTGGGCCTCGCAAGAGACTCCGGCGGCCTGCTGACGATCAACGGCGACTACGCCGACAACCAGCAGAGCGGCTTCCTTGTGCGCAACGGCGAGCTCTATTATCAGGACGCCACCTCGCGCGACATCTGCGTGCTCTACTACGACGGCACGGTGGAGACCTACGACGGCGGCCATTACTCGGTCGACGAGATCCTTGCGCGCGAGCCGTATCAGAGCTGGAAATTCGGCCCGGCGCTCTTAAACAGCGACGGCAGCGCGAAGAGCAGCTTCAACACCAGCAACGAGATCTCCTGGGAGAACCCGCGCAGCGCGCTGGGCTATTACGAGCCGGGACATTACTGCTTCGTGGTCGTCGACGGGCGGCAGCGCTTCTCGCGCGGCCTGACGATGCGGGAGCTTTCCGATTTCTTTGCTTCGCTCGGCTGCAAGGCCGCCTATAACATGGACGGCGGCGCCTCGGCCGTCATGACCTTCGATCAGCGGATCGTCAACTCGCCCTCGAACGGCGGGCGCGACTCGGGCGATATCCTGCTGATCCGGGAAACAGGGGAGGGCTGAACATGAAAAAAGTCTCGCGCTTCCTGCCGCATCTCGCGATCGCGATGCTGCTGGGCCTGATGGTCATCACGGTGCTCGACGGCTATAATCCGCTGATGGCCTTTCTGACCAGCCAGACCTCCAAGATCTATATCTTCATCGCCTGTATCCTCGGCATTGTCTGCTGCTGCATGCTGATCGCGCGGCAGCGCACCCGCCGCAGGCGGCAGCGGTGATTTCCGGCATAATTGCACAGTCGGCATTTGTCATCTGCAAACGATTTCAACGAATTGCCGGCTGCGAACCGTGCAAAAACAGTTCTCCGTTTGTGCAATCCGCTGTTTTGGTCAAATCCTGCGGTCTGATGGCATTTTTCCGTTGAAGCTTTGGCCAATTTGTGGTATGATGTCAGTATGGAGAGTGTGGCGGCAGAAGCTTTTCCTGCTTTGCCATTTATCACATAAACGATCCAAATAATTCAGAAAGGCGGCACACCATGTTTATTGATTCCTTCTTCAACCGCTTTGTGATCCCCGAGGATTTGAAAGAGGCGGTTTCCCACGCCAAGTGGCGCTGCTATCCCGAGACCAAGGAGCAGCTGCTCGAGCTCTGCTACGGCCCCACGCACAGCTCCCGCTATGATGTGACCTACAACATCCCCGGCCAGGCCCAGTTTAAAGAGGCTGAGGTCGCCCGCTGCAAGAACGGCCCCGTCGTCAACTTCATGGAGGACTATATGCGCCGCCGCGACCCCGACTGCATGCGCATCGGCGACGATCTGCCCACCAACAAGCCCCGCTTTGCCGAGCGCTACGGCTACCCGTT
>CACXDT010000208.1 GCA_902766405.1 Oscillospiraceae bacterium | reverse complement strand
GGTTTTTCTTTGTGTTTGAGTTAGGCTTATCTAACCATTTGACAAAAAGAAAAAAGCAGGCCATTCACTCCCGCGCCGTTCGAGTCCCGCGGGAAATATGCAAAATAAAACAGCCCGCCTTGCGGCGAGCTGTTTTGTTTTGGTGACCCGTACGGGACTCGAACCCATTGTGAAACCGCTATACGTGGCTTTATTCCTGTACTTTTTCATTTTCGTTAGTAATTTTGTTAGTATTTTGTCCGTTATAGAAAGCCTTCATGGTCTCGATATCCGCGTTAGCATCCTGGGCTGCAAGGTGCGTGTAGATCTCATGTACGATCGTCGGATCGTCCCAGCCGCCTTCCTGCATTGTAGTCATTTCCGACCACTTCAGATGATAGGCGAGGCTCGCAAAGGAATGGCGCATGCCGTGCACGCCGACCTCCGGCAGGCCGAGGCTTTTGCACAGGTGGTTAATGCTGCCGTACAGCGTCGTGGGATTCGTGGTGACGAGTTTCCCCTGCTTCCCTTTTACCAGCTCCATAAGGCGCGGCATAACGACATGGACGGTCCTGGTGGATTCCAGCGTTTTGTTATAGTCCTTATCCACCATCTTCCCGCCCTCTCCGACGACACGCGCACCGTGCACGTCGATGATCTCCTTCTCGGCGTCTATATCCTCCGCGGAGAGAAACAGGATCTCCGACCGGCGCAGGCCGTGCAGGGCCAGGAGCGCGCCGACCTCATAGGGCTTGCCCTTCACGGCTTCACAAAAGGTCTGGATCTGCTCATAGTCCAGCCACTTCCGCTTTGCCTTGCGCTTTTTGGGGAGTTTGATTTCCGGCCGCGGGAATTTTGCGTAATCCAGAGACAGGCCGACCAGATCCCAGGCATTGCCGACCGTTTTCGGCGCGTAGCGCTCGGCCTCGCTGTTGATCATCTGCTGCCAGTTAATGCTGCTGATATCCTCGGACATATAAGCCTTGAAGCGCGTCTTTCGGTACGACTGGTAGCCGTTCAGCGTGGAGGGGCTGATCAGGTTTTTGTTGTCCTCGATATACTTGTCGATCGTCTCGCCCAGGCTCCGCTTCGGCGGGGCTTTTTCTATTTTCACATACCCGGCGCGTGTGGCACGGGCGCGCTCCAGGCAGGCCTCCCGCGTAGGTTCGGTGATGCTGACGCCCTCCTTCCGCAGCTGGACCGTCCAGGATCCGGAGGGCAGCTGCCGCGGCTCGGGGACTTTGACCGTCTCTTTCTTCCCCTTCTTCTTCCGGGCGAGGCGCTCCCCGCAGAAGGAACAGAAGATAGAGCCGTCGGCGACTTCCTTATCACAGTATCGGCAGATCATGGCTGTTCACCTTCGGCCGGCTGGAGAACGCGGAGAGCGGCGCGCTGGAGCTCGGGCGAGGCACGGCGGAAACGCTCGACAAGCTGCTCCTCCTGCGCGGTGACCGTGAGCGTCCGGGTGTAGCCATCCTTTACAGCGGCGATCACATCCTCGATGCCGTAGATCCGGCAGAGCGCGAGGAACATGGACACCGGCGGCTGGCTGACTCCGTTTTCATAGTTGTACATAGACTTCGGCACAATCTCATAGCCGTACGATTTCAGGGCGGCGGCGACTTCCTCGACGGACATCCGGCACTGTGCGCGTGCGTCTTTGAGGAGGTTGGCAACGTCTTTCTTTGAGATAAGCTGTTCCATGTCATTTCACCCTGTAGAGCTGCGCTCGGCAGTCTCTTCTTCATAACGGCTGAGAATGTTCCAGATCGTCTGTTTGTCGATCCCGTCTGCTTTCCTCCACAACGTCAACAGGCGCTGCTCCTCGACGGTCTGTTTTGCGAGCTCATATAATTGCGCGCCGTGTTCTTCAACAAGAGCCGCCTTTGATACGCCAAAATAATTTGCCATTTTTTCAATTTTGTCTATTCGCGGATAGGTCTTAGCATTGAGCCAGTACGAAAACGTGGATTGCGGAACGTCCAAGACATGGCACATGTCAGCTGAGTTAACACCCTTCAAATCCATGTAATATTTGATGTTTTTTGCCATTGTCTCTTTGTTGCCAAGATTGCTTGACATATTACCGCCCTCCTTTCCAGAGTCAATATACAACTAAACCGAAGAAAACACAAGCGAAAATGAAAAAAACTGAAAAATCTTCTTGACTTTTCAGTTTAACTGATGTATTGTTTGGTTGTATTCAGTTTAGATGAACAGAAAGGAGGAAGAAAAATGGCATTCACACTTAAGGCAGCGCGCATAAACAATCAGATGAAGCAGAAGGACGCCGCGCGCGCTCTTGGGGTTTCTATCGACACGCTAAGCAACTGGGAGAATGGCAAAACATTTCCCGACGTTCCTCATATCCAGAGGATCGAGGAGCTTTACGGTGTGCCGTATAGAGACCTTATTTTTTGCCCTGAAAGTTCAGTTTAACTGATTCCTCTTCGCTTTTTAACGCCGGTTCCGGAATATCATACTTCTCCCGGATACGCCTGATCTCCAGATACTTCTCATACCAGGCCATATCAGGAAGAACAGGACGGCAATATGAACACGGGCAGTAACCGTGCTCTCCGTTATACCAACGATATCCAGTTTTTGCTCGGTACGCATTCACTGGGATTGCATAATTGCTCTTTACTACGCGGCATGAAGAAAGATGATACGCCCTCCCACCCCCGGTCATATAGACGGTGTATCCATCGCCCCATCTCCCATCTCCGGTGCGGCAGGCCGGCAGACCATCTTCTCCTACATAGCAGTTTGTTGGGGCATTAGACAGTTCAAGAGTGCTGGACATTACAAATTTCTGTACATATTCTGCTCTATCCTGCTCCCATTGTTCTCTTTCTTCTTGCTGCTGACGCTGTCTCGCTTTTTTTGCCTTTCTTTCGAGAATAGCGCTCCAGATGTTTATCGCCACAATGAAGATTACGAGGGAGCCGAAAGCAAAACCCGCAAGCCGTTCACCTACGGATCCTCGTCTTTTTGTCCCGCTTGAAGAAACGGTTTGCGTAGAGCTTCCAGTACTATTGCGCGTAGATGTACCGCCTCTGTTCTCCGTATATGTGCCGCCGCTATTACGCGTATATGTACCACCGCTGCCCTCTGTTATTGGTCTTGGCGTTACTGTGACTTCAAAATCCGGTTCTGGCGGATGACAACGGGAGCAAGCCGTGAAGCCTCGCTGCGCTGCCTCTTCGAGCGTCACTTCTGCAACGACGCTGCGGCTCAGGCTCGAGCAGTTGGCCCTCGCATGATAACGATAGGCGCTGCTGGAGCCAGAGGCGATATAGACCAGAAGATCACGGTTGTCGGCGGAGACGGAGATCGTGACCGCGCACAGCAGCAGATTAATCAGCAAGATGCAAGACGTTATCTTTTTCAAATCAAGCACCACCTTATTTTTTAAAAATATCACATATAGGGAGTGATTTCAACATGCCGAAGGAATTTCTGACCGACGAGGCAGTCGAGGAAGAGATCGCACGGCTGCAAGCCTCGCCGCTGGTGAAGCTGGCGAAGAAGGAGGAGCGGATCCGGTACGCGCGGCGGCAGTACATGTACACGCTGCGCATGTACGAGAAGAAGGGCAGGCAGCTGGAGGCCGAGGGCGTGACAATGGAGAGTCTCGAGAGCCTGCGGGCCGGTGAGATCGAGACCGATGCTGACTGAGTTTGATTTGTTCTGCCTCCGCCACACATGCGCGGACAACTGCAAGGATCAGCGGCGACGCTGCCCGCTCGCGGACAAGGTAAGAGCCGCGACGGGCAGCTATCCCCGCCCGGAAGACTGTGAGAAGGTCTTCCACAAACTGAAAAGCGCAGAGTGACGCGCCTCCGGGCGCGTCGATATGAGGGCTCCAGGTAGGCGGAAGGTTGGGCACCTTCCGGCCGGTTCAAGTCCGGCAGCCTTCACCAATGCCCCATGAGCAGTGATAAACGGGGCTTTTTATTCTTCGAGGCGGGAGGTTCCCGGCTTCCCGCCTCACTCTAAAAGAAAGGAGGAAAAAACCATAGCACTGGAAGAACTGTGCCACTCTGAACTGTGGAACGCTGTCTGCGCTGTCAGAGATCGGACGCCGCTCGTTTATCCGAAGGGCCAGACGTGGGGACGGAAAATCGACCCGTGGGAAGGATTCTTCTCACAGGCCGACACGGGTACAAGATGGAGTTATCTGCCGAAGAAGCGGATGGACTTCAGATCGTACAGGCCCGGTTCTGATATTCAAAAGGCGTGGCTCTGGTTCAACAGCGTATCGGACAGGATCGTGGACGGCTATATCCGCGATAAGTATCAGGGCGATATCAGAAAAGCCATGAGGGAGTGTGGAACGTACAACGCCATGCACGATGATTATCTCGCGTTCTTCGCAGAAAGGAGGAAGAGGTTCATGGAGAAAACCGAGGCGCTTGTAGGCAAGACCGGGCAGGAACTGGCCAAGAAAGGCAAACTGCCGCAGAGCCACGGCGGCGTGGCAAACCTGCTGAAGGTGCTTACAAAGACTATGAAGGAACAGGGCAGCGCGATCAACACCATAGCCAAGATGCAGTACGCAATTTGCATTCAGGCCGGGATTTACGTTATTCCCGAGTTCCTGACGGACGTGCTTGTGGCTGACGACATTATGAACGGAGGTGATAGAACATGACCCCTGAGCAGTGGCTTTCAGATCAGATCAACAGCAAGGGTATCAAGCAGAGCTTTATTGCAGAGCGGGCAGGCGTCCCGAAGTTCACGACGCAGAAGCTTTCCCTCAGTCTGACAGGCCGAAGGAATCTGCAGGTGCACGAGTTTATTGCCGTGTGCCGCGTGATCGGCGTGAATCCTCTGGATTGCCCTATCCCGTCAGAGGGCGAAATCAATGCCTAAAGTCAAATGGATCAAGCCGAAGGTCAACGAGCTGGCCGCCTTATTCCGCACATACCGGACGGCGCGGCACATGACC
>CACXDT010000207.1 GCA_902766405.1 Oscillospiraceae bacterium | reverse complement strand
ATAAAAACTTGAAATACACAAAGTATTCCTGCGTTTTTATGCCTTGATCTGACAAAGATTTGCTCGCCATTCGCTCTCGCCGTATTTAATCATCGCTTACTTAGTAAGAACATTTTATTGTATTCTTTTTTTCAGATACCGCCGACAGGGCAGCGTCCAGGCGAGCATGGCGCTCCAGCCGATGACGCAGGCGAGCGCGACGCCCGATATGCCCATCCGCGGCACGAGCAGCAGCGTGGCGGCCACGCGGAAGCTGATCTGTGTCAGTGTCGCAAAGAGCGACACCCGCATCGCCCCGACGCCGCGGAGATAGCCCTGCATGCCGTTGGTAAAGTGGGGCAGCCAGAAGCAGAAGCCGATCACGTTGAAATAGGTCACGCCGGCGCGGATGATCGTCTCGTCGGTGGAAAACATCGACATCAGCGGCGTGCGAAGAAGGAGTACGACCGCGCAGACGAGCAGCCCGCTCGCGGCCTCGATCAGCATGCCCTTTCGGTAGCCCTGCTCCATGCGCTCGCTCTCGCGGGCGCCGTGGTTCTGCGCGATAAATGCCGTCATCGCGGCGGAGATGCTGCGCCCGGGCAGCAGACCGATATCCTCGATCTTTCGCGCGGCGCTGAAGGCCGCGGCCGCGGATACGCCCAGTGTGTTGATCGTGCCCTGGATGATCAGATTGCCGATCGGCTGGGCGCACTGCTGCAGAGCCGTAAAGCCGCCGTAGGCCAGTGTCCGCCGGGCGAGATGGCCGTTGATCCGCAGCGTTCTCAGCGAAAAATGGAGCTCCGGCACGTTACGGCCGACATAGATCATACAGGCCAGCGCGCTGATTGCCTGGGCCAGCACCGTGGCCAGGGCCGCGCCCGACACACCCCGGTGAAAAATCGCCACCAGAAGCAGGTCCATCACGATATTGATGATGCATGAGAGGATCAGAAAGCGCACCGGTGTCTGCGCGTCCCCCACGCTGCGCAGCGCGGCGGCGTAAATATTATAGAGACAGGTAAAGGGCATGCCGATCAGGATGATGCGCAGATAGACGGCAGCGTCTTCCAGCGCCTCCGGCTGCACATGCATCCAGCGGAAGAACAGACCGGACAGCGGAATGCCGACCGCCATCACCAGCGCGGCGAACAGCAGCCCGATGGCCACGGTCGTCCGCAGCTCGTCCAGCAGCTTTTCCCGGTCGTCGGCCCCGAAGAAGTTCCCCATGAGCACCGAGGCCCCCAGGCACACGCCCGAGACACCCATGATCAGCAGGTTCATGATCTGGTCGCAGGTGCCGACAGCCGCGAGACTGACGCTGCCGGCGAAGCGGCCGATCACGATGGTGTCGACCATATTGTACGAGAGCTGAAAGAGGTTCCCGAGCATCAGCGGCACGGCGAACGCGATCAGCTGCCGGCCCGTGCTGCCGTGCGTCAGATCTGTCACATGGTTGGTTTTCATGGTTCATCTCCTCCGGCTATTATGTACCCAAGTATACCTGAAGACGCGCAGATTGCAAGCTTGTTTTGCTTTTTCCGGGATTTTTTCTGCAATACTTGGCTCGCCCCCGCCGCGAGGCGAGGGGAGAGCTGGCGCAAAGCGCCTGAGAGGGGCAAATCGTCGCCAGCGGCCCCTCTCCGTCACTTCGTGACACCTCTCCCCTTCGCGGGGCGAGGCAAGAGTGTTCGTCACCGGTTGACAAAACCCCCGTTTTCCCGTACACTGTGTGGAGAAACGGAGGTATTCAAATGCGTACAAAAGAACAAATTGACGAGATCGTGCGTCTGCTGCTGGAGCTCTATCCCGAGGCCGCGTGTACGCTGGATTACGGTAAGGACTATGAGCTGCTCTTCTCCGTCCGCCTGGCGGCCCAGTGCACCGACGAGCGCGTCAACAAGGTCACGCCGGCGCTGTTTGAACGCTTCCCGACGCTCGAATCCATCGCCGCGGCCGACGTGGAGGAGGTCGAGCGCTATATCCGCTCTACGGGCTTTTTCCGTGCCAAGGCGCGTGACATCGTCGCCTGTGCCCAGGTACTGCTGAGCAGGCACGGCGGCCGCGTACCCAATACGATGGAGGAGCTGACGGCCCTGCCCGGCGTCGGGCGCAAGACCGCAAATCTGATCCTCGGCGACATTTTCCATATTCCGGGCTCGACCGTGGTGGACACGCACTGCATCCGGCTCTCCAACCGGATCGGTCTGGTGGACAACGTGAAGGATCCGGTCAAGATCGAGATGGCGCTGCGCGAGCTGCTGCCGCCGGAGCGCTCCAACAGCTTCTGCCACGCGCTGGTGCTGCACGGCCGCGCCGTCTGCGACGCGCGCAAGCCGGACTGCGAACACTGCGGCATCCGCCATCTGTGTCAGTATTTTGCAAGCTGAACAGATAAATACAGCAGGGGGCTGTGAAAAAAGTCCATTCCGGCCGTAGGGGCGGCAACCTGCCGCCCGTGCGGCTCAATCTATTATATTTGTGAATAAGTTGGGCAATTT
>CACXDT010000206.1 GCA_902766405.1 Oscillospiraceae bacterium | reverse complement strand
TGGCAACGCCAATGTCTGCCTGATCGGCGAGTTCGACAGGAAGACGCAGCATCTCAACCGTGAGAATGTGCAGGCCATCGACTACGGTCTCGACTTCTACGCGCCCCAGACGCTGCTGACCGAGGACGGCCGCCGCGTCATGATCGGCTGGATGCAGAACTGGGAGACCTCCTCCTGCAAGCCCAACGAGCTGCGCTTCATGGGCCAGATGACCGTGCCGAGAGAGCTGTCCGTCAAGGACGGCCGTCTCTGCCAGAATCCCGTGCGCGAGCTGGAGAACTACCGCGGCGTCAAGATCAACTATCAGAATGTGCTGATCAACGGCGAGACCAGCCTGCGCGGCATCAACGGCCGCTGCCTCGACATGACTGTCACGGTGCGCCCGGGCAACGAGAAGAGCATGTATAACTGGTTCCGTCTGTATGTGGCGCGCGACGGCGAGCACTTCACCTTCATCCGCTACCGGCCCGAGACCGGCACGATCAAGGTCGACCGCACCCACAGCGGCTTCCCCCACGATATCGTCAACATCCGCGAATTCCCTGTCCGTCTGAAAAACGATACCTTGAAGCTGCGCGTCGTGATGGACCGCTACAGTCTCGAGCTCTTCATCAACGACGGCGAGCAGGCCGCGTCCTTCGTGCTCTATACGCCGCAGAATGCCGCCGCGGTCAGCTTCTCCTCCGACGGCAGTGTCCTGGTGGACGTGGAAAAATACGATCTGCTGATCGAGTAAAGGCTGTAGGGATATTGATCCGTCAGAAACGATAAAAAGCTCCGATAAACACGCAACAAAGCGTATTTATCGGAGCTTTTGCTTCTGTAGACGCCGTTATGGCAGCTGCTCAAAGCCGCCGTCGCTCTTGGGTTCCACCGGGGCGGGCTTGGGGGCGTCGCGCTTTTTGGGCGGGCGGCCGGGAACCAGGTTCGCGACCGTGACCCAGTTGAGAACGAGGAACTCAAGCCCCATGCCGGCCAGGATCATCGCCAGCCCGAGATTGCGTGAGTCGGCCAGGCCCATGAAGCACAGATAGGACGATACCATGATCCAGAACTGCAGCTTTTCCGAGTCCTGCTGACCGTAGAAAATGCCGGCGAGGCGGTAGAAGGCCATCATGCAGCTGCACGCGGTGGCCACGTCGACGACATAGGACCACTCGACGCTGTTGGTGGCGTTGACTGTATAGCAGGTGATCAGCCAGACGGCCATGAACAAAATCGGAAACACCGAGACCGTGCGCAGTACCCCGGCGCTGACATGGCGGATGTGCCGGTTGGCCTCGTTCTGCATCAGCGGCAGGGCGATGCCGCTGAGGATGCCGAGTATACTAATGGCCCGCCAGAACATGGCGTTCTTGTCCAGCATCGTCGTTGCGATCAGCACGACCGAGCCCGCGACAAGCAGAAAGGCCGCCAGATAGCGCGGCGCATCGTACAGGATCGGGAAGCGGCAGGTGAAGCCGAGCGTCGCCTTCAGCCCGTTCGGCAGATAGGCCGGAGCGGCGGCATAGCTCCTCACGATGTGCCGGTAGTACCACATGAGGCCCAGCACGCTCAGCGGTACGACCCAGTTCCAGATGCTCGGATCGGGCAGATTGTCGTCGTTAAAACCGGCCTCCAGCTGGATCCAGCGGAAGAAGAAGCCAAACGCGCCGGCGCCGAGCAGAAAAAGGGAGGTCTCCAGCGGCGTCTTATGCGGCTTGAACGCGGTTCCCATCGCTTGTTGATTGTCAGGCATAATTGATCTCTCGATTCCATAGTGTGATACCGCAATTGTACTCTCAAAAGCCGAAACAGTCAATAGTTACAGGGACTGTGAAAATAGTCCGAAATCGTAGTTTCTACCGTAGGGGCGGCTATCAGCCGCCCGTGCGCAGATGTGCACAGCTTAACTAAAATGCCGGGCGAATTCGCCCAACTAATTCAGAAATATGCCAAATTGTTCTGCGCGGGCGGCAGGTTGCCGCCCCTACGGTAATACGAGACTATTTTCAAAGTCCCTGTCAATCGTTACAAGGAAAGGACAAGACTATGCTGAAAATGCTCCTGCTCGCCTATCTCGCGCTGGTGCTGACGCTGCTGCCGGCCTGTCTGCCGCGCGTTGGGAACACGCCCGGCGTTACGGCCGCGGCCGAGCGCGCTGAGCCGTACAGCGCCGATATGCCGATCCCCGGCGCGGCCGAGTCTGTGCTGCTGCAGCTGCCGCACGGCGGTGTGTGCGAGATGGATATGCAGGAATACCTCGTCGGCGTCGTCGCGGCCGAGATGCCCGCCTCGTTCGAGCCGCAGGCGCTGCGCGCCCAGGCTGTGGCCGCGCGGACCTACGCGCTCTACTGCACATCTGCCCACAAGCACGGCACGGCCGGGGTGTGTACCGACCCCGGCTGCTGCCAGGCCTATGCCGACGATGCCCAGCTGCGCGCAAACTGGGGCGCGGCCTACGAGACGAACCTCTCACGAATCCGCAAAGCGGTCGAGGCGACGGACGGTGAATATCTCAGCTACGGCGGTGCACCGGTGTTCGCGGCCTTTCACTCCTCCTCGGCCGGAGCGACCGAGGACTGCGGCGCGGTCTGGAACGCGCGGCCCTATCTGATCTCGGTATCCTCGCCCGAAACCGCCGAGCAGGTGCCGAACTATCAGAGCACCGTGCGTATCTGGCGGCTGGATTTCCGCGACACGCTGCTCGCCGCCCACCCCGAGTGCGATTTCAGCGGCAGCGAGGAGGGCTGGGTCGGCGAGACCGAGCGTGACGCGAGCGGCCGGGTCTCCGCCGTGACGATCGGCGGGGTGCGCATCCCCGGCACCGAGCTGCGGCGGCTGTTCGCGCTGCGCTCCACGGCCTTTACGCTCAGCGTATCCGGCGGGCTCTTCACGTTCTCGGTCACGGGCTTCGGCCACGGCGTCGGCATGAGCCAGTACGGCGCCAACACGCTCGCCGCCTCGGGCTGGGACTACCGCGCGATCCTCGCGCATTACTACCCCGGGACTGTGCTTGTTGGAACCGTCTAGGCTGGCTTGGCTCTCCCCGGAGCGAAGCGAGAGGGGAGAGCTGTCACGAAGTGACTGAGAGGGGCTTCCTCTCCGGCAATTACCCCTCTCAGGCGCTGCCGCGCCAGCTCTTTGCCGCCTTGCCGCAATGCCTTTCCCGGGCCTGCTTACGCTACGGCCCGCCAAAGGCGCGGCTGCGGAGCTGCCGAGCCCACTTCTTCCGCCACCGGCGGCGTGGGCCCGGCAGGCCCTCGCCTTGCGGCGGGGGCGAGCCAGGATTCTCCTGTTCGCTCCGCCTGCCCGCCTCCTGCCGGAAAATTCCCTTGCAAAACGACACGCTATGCGGTAAAATATAATGGATTGTGCAGTAAGCGAGGGAAGGGAGGCGGACCGATGGCTGAGACACAGCTCACCTTCAAGCGTTACGAAAAAAAATACCTGCTCTCTCCCGAACAGTACCGCGCCCTGCGCGCCTCGCTCGAGGGGCGCATCCGGCCCGACCAGTTTGCCCACAGCACGGTGTGCAGCATCTACTTCGACGACGAGCGCTTCTCTCTGATCCGCCACTCGCTGGACAAGCCTGTGTACAAGGAAAAGCTGCGGCTGCGCAGCTATAATGTCCCGGATGAGAACGGCGAGGTCTTTATCGAGCTGAAGAAAAAATTCAAGGGCATCGTCTATAAGCGCCGCGTCGCGATGACGAACCGCCAGGCCGTGGCGTATCTCGCCGGACTGGCCCCGGCCCCCGAACCCGGGCAGATCACGCACGAGATCGATTTTTTCCTCCGATCCCACCAGCTGCGACCGCGCGCCTTCATCGCCTGTGACCGCAGCGCCTATGTGGCCGTGGACAATGACGAGCTGCGCGTCACCTTTGACGAGAACCTGCGCTGGCGCGAGGATCGCCTGGATCTCTGCGCCGGCAGCGACGGGCAGCTGATGCTCCGCCCCGGCGAGGTACTGATGGAGCTGAAGATCCCCAACGCCGCCCCGATGTGGCTGGCCCGACTGCTCAGCGAGCTGCGCATCTTCCCCACGAGCTTTTCCAAATACGGCACCTGCTTCCGTGACCAGCTGCTGCAGGAATACTTTTTCGATACCGAACCCCAGGAAACCGAGTCAGGAGTGATTTCTTTTGTTTAACAGTGTGATTTCCAGCCCCATGACGCTCTCCGCCTTTCTGATCTGCATCGCGGCGGCGCTCGTTCTGGGCGTTCTGAACGCCGTGGTGTTCTCCTTCCGCAGCCGCCACAGCGATTCGCTGTCGCTGACGCTGGCACTGCTGCCGCCGGTGGTCGCGCTGATCATCATGATGGTCAACGGCAATATCGGCGCTGGCCTCGCCGTCGCCGGCACCTTCTCGCTGGTGCGTTTTCGCAGCGCCCCCGGCACGGCGCGCGAGATCGTGGGCATTTTCCTCTCGACGGCGATCGGCCTGGCCTGCGGGATGGGCTATGTCGGCATCGCGGCGCTGTTCTTTGTCATCATGGCCGCGGTCGTGCTGCTGCTGTCGCTGCTGCGCTTCGGCGCGGCCAACGATCGCTACCGTATGCTGCGCATTACGATCCCCGAGAATTTAGAGTATGAGGGACTGTTCGACGATCTGTTCGAGAAGTACACCACGAGTCACGAGCTCGTCAAGGTGAAGACCACCAACATGGGCACGCTCTACGAGCTCAGCTATGATATCTACTTAAAGAGCAGCGAGCCCAGCAAGCAGTTCATCGACGATATCCGCTGCCGCAACGGCAACCTGAACATCATCTGCGGCCGCCGCTCCGACGCGGAGGTACTGTAAACTTCCCCCTGTTCAATAAGTCAATGTCATTAAGGTAAAAGAAATGAAAAGGAATCGGCCAGCCCATGGCTTCCCCTTGAGGGGAAGCTGTCAGCCGCCGATCCCACGCGAGGCGGATGACTGATGAGGTGGAAGCGTTGTACAAACGCGAACGTAGCAATTGAGCGCACCACCAGACACCTCATCCGTCACGGCCCTTGCGGGAGAAAGCGAGGCTCGCGCCGCCTGTGGCGGATGAAGCGAGCCGAGGCTTTCCGCAGCGGTCGAAAAATGCGAGGATCTGCGTAAGCCC
>CACXDT010000205.1 GCA_902766405.1 Oscillospiraceae bacterium | reverse complement strand
TGTGCGAAGCCTACGACGAGGAGGTCGTCGGCCAGGACAAGAAGGGCAACGACGATGTGCGCACCGTGCTGCACCTGCACCCGGCGCTCGCGCCCTACAAGTGCGCGATCCTGCCGCTCAGCCGCAAGGACGTGCTGACCGGCCCCGCGCTCGAGCTGTACCAGGAGCTCAGTAAAGAATTCATGTGCGACTACGACGAAACCGGCTCGATCGGCAAGCGCTACCGCCGCGAGGACGAGATCGGCACGCCGTTCTGCGTCACGTTCGACTTCAACACCGTTGGCACCGAGACCGACCCGGCTGACGGCTGCGTCACGATCCGCGAGCGCGACACGATGCAGCAGGTTCGCCTGCCCATCGGCGAGGTGAAGAACTATATCGCCGAGCGCATTAAATTCTGAGCATTCCGGAAGGCATTTTCATGAAAGATGGATTTGTTAAGGCCGCGGCCGCCAGCCCCGTGATCGCGCTGGGCGACTGCGGTGCCAGCGCCGACATTGTGATCCGCGCCATCCGCGAGGCGGACGGCAAGGGTGTCAAGGTTCTGGTATTCCCTGAGTTGACCCTGACGGGCGTCAGCTGCTTTGACCTGACGGGCCACCGCGTGCTGCTCGAGGGCGCGAAACGCGCCCTGCTGCGCGTGGCCGACGAGACCGCCGACACCGACGTGCTCTCCTTTGTCGGTCTGCCGGTCGTTCTGGACGGACAGGTCGTCAGTGCGGCGGCCGCCGTCTACGGCGGCGAGGTGCTGGGGCTTGTGCCGAAGCTTGGAGACGGGATTAGCTGTGCGTCTTGGCGGCTCGACCGGGATCATCTGGTCTATGTCGGGGCCGACACGCTCTTTACCCACGCCGCCCTGCCCGAGCTGAAGGTGGCGGTCGAGCTCGGGGAAGAGTTAGATTTGCCGGTCAGCCGCGCCGCGGCCTACGCGGCCGCCGGGGCAACCGTGATCGCCCAGATGGCCTCGTTTGCCGAGACGGTCACGTCCACCGACGACGCCATGCTGCGCATCGTCGCGGACAGCCGCCGCCTCAGGTGCGGTCTGCTGCTCGCGGCCCCCGGCCGGGGCGAGAGTACAACCGACCGCGTCTATTCCGGGCTCTGTCTCGTGGCCGAAAACGGCGAGATCCTCGCCCAGAGCGAGGGCGCGGACAGCTGCGCCGTCAGCGAGCTCGATGTGCAGCTGCTCGAAAATCTCCGCCTGGCGGCCGGTGGCTTTCGCGGCAGAGAGGAATACAGCGAGGTCGAATTCGGCGCGGACGAGCTTTCCGAGACCGCGCTGACGCGTACTTTCCGCCGCTATCCGCATCTCCCGGCCTCGGCCGAGGAACTGCCCGCCTACTGCCGCCGACAATTAGATATTCAGGTCAACGGCCTCGTGCGGCGCATGGAATACGCACATCTTGACCACTGCGTCGTCGGCATCTCCGGCGGCGTGGATTCCACGCTCTGCGTGATGGTCTGCGCGATGGCCGTGCGCAAGATGGGTCTGCCGTCGAAAAACGTCATCGCCTGCACGATGCCCTGCTTTGGCACCTCCAGCCGCACCAAGAACAATGCGGTCGTCGTGGCCGAGCGCTGGGGCTGTGACGTACGCGTCATCGACATCTCGAAAGCCGTCTATCAGCACTTTGACGACATCGGCCATGCACATGACGACTACTCGGTTGCCTATGAAAACGCGCAGGCGCGCGAGCGCACCCAGGTGCTGATGGACATTGCCAACAAGGTCAACGGTCTCGATGTCGGCACCGAGGATCTCAGCGAGTTCATCGACGGCTGGTGCACCTACAACGGCGACCACACGGCCAACTACGATGTGAACCTCGGTCTCACAAAGACGCAGGTGCGCGCGAACGTCAGCTATATCGCCTCGACCACCGAGGATAAGGCGCTCAAGGCCGCGCTCTACGACGTGCTCGACTGCCCGGTGACGCCCGAGCTGCTGCCGATCCACAACGATATGGTCGAGCAGAAGAGCGAGGAGACCGTCGGCTCGTACAGTCTGCAGGACTTCTTCACCTACTGCATGCTCAGCTGCGGCTTTGCGCCAAGCAAGACCTACCGCCTTGCCATGCTGGCCTATGCCGGGGAATACACGCGCGAGGAGATGAAGCACTGGCTCACGAGCTGGTGCAAGCGGCTGTTCAGCCAGCAGTTCAAGCGCAGCTGTCTGATGGACGGCCCCGCGGTCATGGACTTCACGGTCTCGCCCCGCACCGGCTTCCTGATGCCCTCCGATGCCCAGGCCGCGCTGTTTCTTAAGGATCTGGAAGCCATATAAAGGACAGAAAATGTCCTGAAAACACCGTAGGGGCGGCTATTAGCTGCCCGCTCGGTACCATTAAAAAACCATGAAAAAGTTGGACGATTTCGTACAATGATACGAATTCGCCCAACTTTTTACAATCATGCTGTATTGCTCTGCACGGGCGGCAAGGTTGCCGCCCCTACGGGATCAACGAATGGATACAGCCTCTTTTGACAAGAGAAAAAGTTTGCAGCAGCCATCAGAACAGACCGGCCAGCCCGCCGAGACCGCCCATGCCGCCCTGCAGCTTGGACATGGACGCGTTGGTCTGATCGTCCGCGGCCTTCAGTGCGCCGTTGACAGCGGCGAGCACAAGATCCTGCAGCATTTCGACATCCTCGGGGTCGACGACCTCGGGGTCGATCGTGATGCTCTCGAATTGACGGGTGCCGGTGACCACGGCCTTGACCGCGCCGCCGCCGGCTGTCCCTTCAAAATGGGACGCCTCCAGCTCCTGCTGCATCTTCAGGAACTCCTGCTGCATCTTCTGGGCCTGCTTGACCATCTGCATCTGATTGCCGCCGCCGGGAAACCCGCCGCGAAATCCGCCTTTTGCCATTGTGTATTCCTCCAATTCTTGTGTATATCCGGATTCTTTATTATTCTTTATTCGTTGATAAACTTGACCTCGGGGAAGGGGCGCAGCTCGTCGAGACTGCGCTTCGGGTGCACCTCGGCCCGGTATTCGCCGATCACCGCGCGCATCTCGCGGCCGTTGAGCTGTGAGGCCGCCTCGGCAAAGCGATCCAGCACCTCGCGCCTGGCAAAGCGGCTGTAGAGAAAGCCGGGGACGACCTCGAGGCGCAGCGTGCTCCCGTCCTGTACGGCGCGGATGACATCGCTCCGGTCGAGCGAGCTGCGCAGGTCGCCCGAGAGCTTCGGCGCCACCAGCTCGCAAAGCTGCTTCCAGAGTGAGCCGCTGAGCACACCGCCGGAAGTTGCGATCGGCTCCGGTGCGACGGTCGGGGTACTCGGACGCGGCAGCTCCGTGGCGCGGACAGCCTCGCTGCGTACCGGCGGGGGAGCGGCGTCCGGCGGCCCCACCGGGGCAGGCGACTCGCTTTCTTCCGCCCATGGCCCGCGCTCGTCCTCCGGCGGCGCGCTGTAGGCAGGAGGTTCGACCTTCCAGTCCGGATCAGGGTCAGTACCTGGATCATCCGTCTGATCTACAGCCTCTTCGTAAGGATCATCGTCCGGCGTCTCTCTGAGCGGCGCGGCCTGCACCGCGACGATGCCGTTTTTCAGCTGTTCCTCCACGCGGGAGATGCGCGCGCGCAGCTCCTTGACGCTCTCGCCCAGCGTGTTGTCACACAGCGAAATCAGGCACAGCTCGGCGGCAAGGCGCGGGCTCGCCGTGCTGCGCATATTGCTCTGCGCACTTTGTATTGTGTCCATGGCACACAGAAGCTCTTCGGTCGTCATACGCTGGGCAAAGTAGCGCAGCGTCTCGCCGTCATAGTCGTCCGAGAGCAGCTGCCGTCCGCCCCGCGGCGCCACATGCAGCATCAGTACGTCGCGCAGCAGCCCGGAAAGCTCGCTGAGCAGGGTGGCGGGGTCCTTCCCGTCCATCCACAGCGAAGAGAAGGCCTCCAGCGCGCTCTGGGTCTCGTGCTGCAATATATGCCGCAGCAACTGGGCAATGCGCAGGTTCCCGGCGAGACCCATCGCAGAGTAGACCGAATCCACATCGATGTTCGTGCTCGCCGAGCACTGATCCAACAGGCTCAGCGCGTCGCGCAGGCCGCCCTCGGCCATGCGGGCGATCAGCTCGGCGGCCTCGTGCGTCAGCTGCATGTTCTCGCGCGCGGCGATCGTCTCTAAATAGGCGGCGATCTCCGGCGTGTCGATGCGCTTGAAGCTGTGGCGCTGGCAGCGCGAGAGGATCGTGGCCGGGACCTTCTGCAGCTCGGTCGTCGCCAGAATGAACATCAGATGCTCCGGCGGCTCCTCGAGGATCTTCAGCAGCGCGTTGAAGGCGGCGACCGAGAGCATGTGCACCTCGTCGATGATATACACGCGCTTTTTGACCGCAGTGGGGGAGAATACGGCCTCCTCGCGCAGGGCGCGCACGTTGTCCACACCGTTGTTCGAGGCGGCGTCCAGCTCCACCACGTCCATCACGGTGCCCTCGGCAATGCCGCGGCAGGCGGCGCAGTGTCCGCAGGGGTTGCCGTCCACGGGGTGCTCGCAGTTGACGGCTTTGGCCAGAATGCGCGCGCAGGTGGTCTTGCCGGTGCCGCGCGTGCCGATGAAGATATAGGCGTGGGAGAGCCGTCCGGTCCGTACCTGGTTTTTCAGCGTCTCGGTGATGTGGCCCTGCCCGACGACCTCGTCAAAGGTCTGAGGGCGCCATTTCCGATACAGTGCCTGATACAAGCCGAACACCTCCGCCCCTCAGAATAAAATATATGGCCCTTGACAAGACTGCACACCCACCGTTGAAAAATGTACCATGTCCGTTACGCCGGCAGCCGGCTCGGACCCGGCAACCTCGCGGCACAAGCCAAGCACCGCTTAATGCTGCTCGGTTCCCCGCCTGACATGGTTCA
>CACXDT010000204.1 GCA_902766405.1 Oscillospiraceae bacterium | reverse complement strand
TTTTGAGGCGTAGATATGTTTTCTTGGGTCTCTTGTGGGTGAGAACATATCAGTTGGAACTGAGCTCTCCCAGATGCCGAAAAGCCCAGTATTTCAGGCTTTTTGCTGCCCCTGTCAGCCGGTATGTGTTAGTAGACAGACGGTCTCGACATGCTCGGTAAACGGGAACATATCGACCGGCTGGACCTGCCGGACGCGGTAGCCCCCGGCGGTCAGCGTTTTCAGGTCGCGCGCGAGCGTTTCCGCGCAGCAGGAGACATACACGACCGCCTTCGGCGCGGCCTTCAGCAGCGCGCGCAGAAAGGTTTCGTCGCTGCCGGCGCGGGGCGGATCCATCAGCACAACGTCAGGGCGCTGCCCCTCGCGGGCCATATGCACCATGGCCTCCCCGGCGTCTCCGGCTGTGAACCAGGCGTTTTTGATGCCGTTGAGCTTCGCGTTCGCGATCGCGTCCTTCACGGCCTCGCCGTTGAGCTCGACGCCGATCACCTGTTTGGCTTTTGTACTTGCTATGAGACCGATCGTGCCGATGCCGCAGTAGGCGTCCAGCACGGTCTCGCGCCCGGTCAGCGCGGCAAACTCGATGGCCGTGCGGTACAGCTTCTCGGTCTGCACAGGGTTGACCTGATAGAAGGAGCTTGGAGAGATGCGAAAGCGCAGCGAACAGAGTGTGTCCTCGATATATCCGCTGCCGTAGAGCACCTTGCTTGTCTTTCCGAGCACCACCGGCCCGAAGCGGTCGTTGATATTCAGCACGACGGTGCTGATCTCGCCGTGGAGCCGCCGCAGCTCGCGGATAAAATCGTTCTGTCCGCGAAAATGCGGAGATACGGCCACCAGCACGACCATCACCTGGCCGGTGGCAAAGCCGCGCCTGAGCAGCACATGCCGCAGCCAGCCGCTGCGGCGGCTCTCGTCATAGACGGGAAGATGAAACGATTGCACAAGACGGCGGATCGTCAGAATGATCGCATCGCACAGTTCGTCGTTGATCCCGCAGGCATCAACAGGGACGACGGCATGGCTGCCGAACCTGTAGGTACCCGTGACGATGTGCCGCTGCTGATCCAGGGCAAACACGGCGTGAACCTTGTTGCGGTAGTGCCGCGGATCCTTCATGCCGAGGATCGGCGCGACCGGCGCAAAGCCGCCGAGCAGAGCTTCAATGTGCCGCTGCTTGCCGGACAACTGCTGCGCGTAGGGGACACCCTGCAGCTGACACCCGCCGCAGGCGGGAAAATGCGGGCAGCGATCCAAATTTCTTCCTCCCAACGTCTATTTTTCATATTCATTATATTTTAGCACAGCTTTACAAAAAATGCTACAGAAAACACACGTTTTCTCTGGAAAAAGTCTGTCGGCCGTGCTACACTGTGAAAAAAACAGAAGCAGGGGAGCATATGGAGATACTCTATCAGGACAGGGACTGTGTGGTCTGCATAAAACCCGCGGGTGTTTTATCCACCGACGAGCCCGGCGGCCTGCCGGAGCTGCTGCGCGAGCAGCTGCATGTCCGCGATATCCGCACGGTTCACCGGCTGGACCGGGTCGTCAGCGGGCTGATGGTGCTCGCGAGAAACGCCAACGCCGCGTCGGAGCTCTCGCGGCAGATCCGCGAGGGGAGCTTTGACAAGCGCTATCTCGCCGTCGTCCACGGCAGAACCGACGCACGCGGCAGCTTGCGTGACCTGCTGGCGCGCGACAAGGCCGAGCGCAAAACCTATGTGGTCGATGAACCGGCCAAGGGCGTGCAGGAGGCCGTGCTAAACTATGAGACCCTGGGGCAAACGGAAGAACTGAGCCTTGTCCGTATCGAGCTCGTCACCGGGCGCACGCACCAGATCCGCTGCCAGTTCTCGCACCGCGGCCTGCCGCTGGTCGGGGATCGGAAATACAGCCTGCTGGAGGATAACTGCGAGATCGCCCTCTGGTCATCGGAGCTTCGCTTTGCGCATCCGAAAACCGGCGAGACGCTGCGGCTGACGGCGCCGCCCCCGGCCGTCTGGCCCTGGACGGCATTTGGACAGATCGTGAAGAATGAGTGAAAGAATTAACTATAATTGAATCATCGGCGGCAGCGGAGTATACTGTATAGAACAGGGAGCTTATGACGCTTCTGAGGAAAAAACGGCGGCTTCCGCCGGAAAACGAGGGTTAGACATGACTGTAATAAAAATTGTGATATGTGTCATTGCGGGCTATCTGCTCGGCTCGGTCAATTCGTCGATTTTTCTAAGCAAAATCATGGGCAGCGATGTGCGCACGTCAGGCAGCGGCAACGCCGGCGCGACCAATATGGCCCGCAAATTCGGGCTGAAAGCCGGGCTGCTGGCCATGATTCTCGACATGCTCAAGGCTGTATGCGCGTTTTTTATCGGGCAGTGGCTCGCGGGCGACTGGGGCCTGATGGCCGCGCTGATGGCCTGTCTGGTCGGACATTGCTTTCCTGCGTTTCACCACTTCAAGGGAGGAAAGGGTGTATCTGTCGGCGGTATTTTATCGCTGCTGGTGGACTGGCGCGTCGGGCTGTGTGTGATCGGCTGCTTCCTGATCGGCGCGTTTTCAACCAAAAAGGTCTCCGTCGGCTCTATGATCGGTGGGGCGGTCTGTGCGATCGGCGCGGTGATCTTCCATCTGACGCTGCCGCGCATGCTGGTGTGCATCTTCGCCGGGTGCATCGTGATCATCCAGCACCACGCGAATATCAAGCGCCTGATCGACGGCACCGAGCCGGACTTCAAGCCCAAAAAGGAAAAATAAAAACAGCTTCGACAACAAACGGGGCTGTGAAAAAAGTCTGAAATTGTGGTTTCTATCGTAGGGGCGCTTCACGAAGCGCCCGTGCAGAGCATCTATAGTATTTTACAGTAATAGTGGGCGAATTCGCAAAATTTCCTGCGAATTCGCCCACTATTTGCAAAGATTTATGCTCTTTTCCGCCGGGCGCTTCGTGAAGCGCCCCTACGGCCGGAACGGACTATTCTCACAGCCCAAAAATCATACCATTTACATAAATTAGAATACATAATATCATAAACATAATTTAATACACATAATTCGGAAGAAATAAAATGGTATACATAATATAATAGACATAATTTTAGTTCTGCTTAAATCAACATCAATTAGGAAACATAATTTTAGCTACATAATATTAAATACATAAAATCAATAACATAAAATAATTAACATAATTTATATCAGCGAACCCGCGCTTGACCGTTTCCACCGTTTGGTGTATAGTTTGCGTATCTTAATCTCATTCAGGAGGCAAGCATATGACAGACAAGCTCAGCCGCGATATCGACAGCTTTATCGCGGAGAACGAAGCAGCCATTTTTCAGAATATCGCCCGTGTCGTCGCCGTCAACAGTGTCGAGGGCACGCCTGTGCCCGGCAAGCCCTTTGGCGAAGGCCCGGCCCACGCCCTGGACGTGGGGCTGACGATCGCCCGCGAGCTCGGCCTGGATGCCGTCAACTGCGAGAACTATATCGGCTATGCCCAGCTCGGCGAGGGGGACGGCAAATATTTGGCGACCATTACGCATCTCGATGTGGTTCCGGTCGGCGACGGCTGGACGCAGGATCCGTTTACCATGTGGGAGAAGGACGGCTATATCATCGGCCGCGGCGTCATGGACGACAAGGGGCCGAGCATCCTCTGCCTCTATGCGCTCAAATATCTCAAGGAGCGCAGTGTTCCGCTGCGCTACCCGATCCGCGCACTGCTCGGCACCAACGAGGAAACCGGCATGCTGGACGTGGACTATTATCTGAAAAACTACCCGGCCCCGGCCTTCTGCTTCAGCCCTGACGCGAATTTCCCGCTGTGCAACGGCGAAAAGGGCATCTACCACGGCCGGATGATCGCGAAGGTGCCGCTGCAGAATATCGTGGATATCAAGGGCGGTCTCGTGTCGAACGCCATCGCCGACCACGCCGAGGCCTGGATCCGCGCCGAGCACATCGAGGGCGCGGGCCGCGTCACGGCCGAGCAGCAGGAGCCCGGCCTCTGGCACCTGACGGCGAGCGGCATCGGCGGCCACGCCTCGATGCCCGAGGGGACGCTGAGCGCGATCGGCGTATTGGCGGACTTCATTCTCGGCCATAGTCTTGCCGGGAGTGAGGAGGCGAAATTCCTCAAGGTCGTCTCGCTCTTAAACGAAGCCTACGACGGCAGCACGCTGGGCGTACAGGCCGACGACGGCCTTTTCCAGCCCCTGACGATCATCGGCGGCGTCATCGGCGTCGAGGACGGCCATATGGTGCAGACCCTGGACAGCCGCTATCCCACAAACATGAGCGGCGAGAAGATCGCCTCCATGATCCGCGCGCGCTTCGGCGACGTGCTGGAGGTCACGGTTGACCGCGACGCCGCGCCCTTCTACATGAGTCTCGACAAGAGCGAGGTGCAGGCCTGCATCGACGCCTATAACGAGGTGACGCACGAGGGCGCCAAGCCCTATACGATCGGCGGCGGCACCTATGCCCGCGATTTCCCGAACGCGGTCTCCTTCGGCCCCGAGCACCCTGAGCGGCCGATGCCCGCCTTCTGCGGCCCGATCCACGGCGTGGACGAGGCGGCCAGCAAGCAGGCCTTCCTGGAGGCGCTGAAAATCTATATCCTCGCGCTCATAAAGCTGGAAGAATTGGAGTTTTAAAGCATACAGGGCTTTTGCTCAATCGCCCGGCCTATGGCCGGGCCAAAAGGCGAAATAAAAATAAATGCCAAAATCCCTGGCAAGTACGTACAATACTACGTATTCGCCAGGGATTATCGCACAATAAAGAGATGCATCCGCGCGGGCCGCCGAGGGCGTCGGCCCCTACGGGTCTACTGATTTTTTTATTATACCTGGATCTGGTCCAGCAGCTCACGGAGCGCGTCGCCGGAATCGCGCAGCTTCGCTAACTCCTCGCCGTTGAGGCGCAGCGGGACGACGGCCTCGATGCCGTTGACGCCGATGATCGCGGGGATGCTCAGATGGATGCCCTCGATGCCGTATTCCCCGTGCATCGGCACCGAGACCGGCAGCACCGCGTGCTCATCGTGCACCAGAGCCGAGGCGATGCGCGTGACCGCCATCGCGATGCCGTAGTAGGTGGCGCCCTTGCGCTCGATGATGTGATAGGCGCTGTCGCGCACGTTCTCATAGAGCCGCTGCATCGCGGCCGCGTGACCCTTGGCGTGGCCGCGCAGCGAGGCGAACTCGGTGATCTCGACGCCCGCGATATTCGTGATGCTCCACAGCGGCACCTCGCTGTCGCCGTGCTCGCCGACGATCATCGTGTGGACGTTGCGCGCGTCGACCGACAGGTATTTTGCGATCTCGTCCTTTAAGCGGGCGGTGTCCAGCACCGTGCCGCTGCCGAAGACGCGATTCTCGGGGTAGCCGGAATAACGCAGGGCCAGGTTCGTCAGAATATCGACGGGGTTGGCGACGATCAGCAGGATGCCCTCGAAGCTTGTGGCCTTGATCTGGTCGATGATGCCCTTCAGGATGACGGCGTTGCGGGCCACAAGGTCGAGCCGGGTCTCGCCGGGCTTCTGCGCGGCGCCCGAGGTGATGACGATCAGCGAGGCGTCGGCGGCGTCCTCGTAGTCGCCGGCGTAGATCTTCATCGAGCCGACATAGGGCAGACCGTCGGAGAGGTCCATGGCCTCGCCCTCGGCCTTGTCGCGGCTGCGGTTGATCAGCACCATCTCGCTGTACAGCTTCTTCTGCATCAGCGCAAACGCGCAGGAAGCGCCGACATTGCCCATGCCGACGATGGCGACTTTTCTGGGATTGATCATGAGAATCCTCCTTTAACATAAGTAAGTGAATTATAACAACAGTATACCCGAAAAGCAACGATTCATATTTACATTCACCGCGATTTTGAGTATAATCCAGCCAAGGAACATGTAACACGGAGGTCATTCTGATGGACTTTCAGGAACCGGTCTGCTGCTTTGATGCGAGCGACTATATCGGCACCCCGGACGCCGAGCCGACGGCGGAGGGACTGGAGGTACCGCGCCTGATCGCGCAGCTCGACAGCCTGTACAACACCGGGCGCGAGACCGAGGCCGGGGACTTCCTGCTCCGGCAGCGGCAGCGCGCCGTGGAGCTTGGCGACTGGCGCGGCGAGCTCAGCATGCTCAGCGAGCTGATGGGGCACTGCCGCCGCAGCGGTGACCGCGCGCTCGGTATCCGCGCGGTGAACGATGGCCTCGCCATCATCCGCGAGCACCGTCTCGGCAGCACGGTCTCCGGGGCCACGGTGCTGTTAAACGCGGCCACGACGATGAAGTGCTTCGGCCACGCGTCCGAGTCGATCCCGTACTTCGAGCATGTCGCGCGCGTCTATGCCGACAGTCTTGATCCGCGGGACTACCGCTTTGCGGGGCTGTACAACAATATGGCCCTGTCCTACGAGGACGTGGGGGACTGGGCTGGCGCCGAGCGGCATTTCCGTCTCGCGCTCGCGGCGCTTACAAACAGCAAAAACCCCGACAACGAGCTCGCCGTGACCTGGTGCAACCTGGCCGAGCTCTACGACAGACAAAACCCCGAGGACGAGCGCTGCACAGAGTGCATGGAAAAGGCCTGGGCGCACCTGAACGCCGAGGGGCTGCTGCGCGACGGCTACCACGCGTTCACGATCTCGAAATGTGCGCCGAGCTTCGACTATTTCGGCTTTTTCCTGTACGCTCAGGAGCTGCGCGAGCGCGCGGAGGCCATCTATGCGGGGGCTTGACGAGGCGAGAGCCTGTTACGAGGCATACGGCCGGCCCATGCTGCACGAGCAGTTCCCGGATTACGAGGGCCGTATCGCCGTTGGGCTTGTGGGGCGCGGCTCGGAGTGCTTCGGCTTTGACGACGACATTTCGCGCGACCACGATTTCCCGCGGGGCTTCTGCCTGTGGCTGACCGACGAGGACGATCTGAAAATCGGCGTCGCCCTGGCGCGCGCCTGCCGCGCACTGTTGCGGTCGGAGGCGCAGACGCGCAGCGCCCTGGCCGAAGAGAGCCGCGGCGTGCATCGTATCTCGACCTTTTACCGGCGCTATACCGGCTCGAACGGCGTCCCCGAGAGCTGGCAGCAGTGGATGGCGATCCCGTCCTGGGCCCTGGCCGAGGCGACCAACGGCGCCGTCTGGCGTGACGACCTCGGCGTGTTCACGTCGATCCGCGAGCAGCTGTTGACCGGTATGCCCGAGGACGTGCGCCTGAAAAAGCTGGCCGCCCGCGCCGTCGAGATGGCACAGTCCGGCCAGTACAACTACACCCGCTGCCTCTCGCACGGCGAGGAGGGGGCCGCGGTGTTAGCGCTCGCGGACTTCGTGCGCAGCGCGGCGCAGATGCTCTATCTGCTCAACCGCCGCCACGCGCCGTACTACAAGTGGCTGCTGCGCGGCGTGGATGAGCTGCCGCGGCTCGCCGAACTGCGTCCGGCGCTGGACTATCTGCTGACGGCCGACAACGACGGGAGCGGCCGGGTGACCAAGGCCGGCGTGGTCGAGGATATCTGCGCCGCCGTTGTGCGCGAGCTGAACGCACAGCAGCTGACGGACGGGGACTGGGACTACCTGGAGAACCACGCCTTCCGCCTGATGGACCGCATTCAAAACCCCGAGATCCGCGCGCTGCACGTCATGGAGGGCTGAGAGGTACTGTTCAGCCCCCAGCATCATTTTGTTAGGGCAATACCGCATAATGCGGCAAGAGCAGATTCTGAGAAAAACCGAGTTCTGATGATGGCACTTTTTCGCAGAAATACTTTGTGTATTGCAAGAAAAAGTGACGAAATCAGGGCGCGGTTTTTCCGGAAGATGCCGCAGGCGTATTGTGCGGTGTTGCCT
>CACXDT010000203.1 GCA_902766405.1 Oscillospiraceae bacterium | reverse complement strand
CTTTCTCGCTGCGCTCGGGAGCGAGCCAAGAATACTGTAGATTATTCCACCGTATCGTGGTACTATGATTGCGTAAATCTTTCACACAGGGGAGGCCGCTATGGAATACATAAAAGTGACGAAAGAAAATTTGGAGACCGAGCACATCTGCTGCGCGATCTCCAACAACAAGGACTGTCAGGTCTCGTCCAAAAAGGCCTGGCTTGCCGATCGTTTTGACGAGGGGCTTGTGTTCCTCAAAAGTGTGGAGCGCGGGAAGTGCTTTATTGAATACCTCCCCGCCGAAAAAGCCTGGAACCCGATCGAGGCCGCGGGCTATATGTACATCGACTGCCTGTGGGTCTCGGGCTCCTTCAAGGGGCACGGCTACGCCAACGACCTGCTCGGCGCGTGCATCGCTGACAGCCGGGAAAAGGGAAAGCTGGGGCTGTGCATCCTCAGCGCGGCGAAGAAAAAGCCCTTCCTCGCCGATCCGAAATTTCTCACATACAAGGGCTTTACCGTCTGCGACGAGGCCGACAACGGCATTCAGCTCTGGTACCTGCCTTTCTCGCCCGGGGCCGAGCCGCCCCGGTTCAAAGCCTGCGCCAGGCACCCGCATGCCGACAGCAAGGGCTATGTGCTCTACTATACGAGCCAGTGCCCGTTCAATGCCAAATATGTCCCGACCGTGGAAGAGACGGCCCGCGCACACGGCATCCCTTTCCGCGCCGTACATATTGAGAGCATGGAAGACGCACAGCGCGCGCCGACTCCGGTCACGACCTACGCGCTCTTTTATAACGGCCAATATCTGACCAACGAGCAGATGAACGACAAGAAATTCCTCAAGCTGGCCGGTGTGCAGATTTTGTAAAAACCCGACCGATTTTACTTGACATCTCCATTTCTAAATGATATCATTGTGATATCAAAAAAGAAGGAGATACCAACTATGAAGGAAATTGTTCTCAGCTCGAAGAAGAACGGCATGGCCATGCTGCTGCTGTTCATTGCCCTGTACATCTGCGCCATTGCTCTGGTCATTCTCGGCGGCGTCATGCTCGACAGCATTGGCGTCATCACACTCGTGGTCGGCATCCTGTACTGCGCCGTGGGCTGGATTTTGTTCCTCGGCCTGAAGGTCCTCAATCCGCAGGAGGCGCTGGTGCTGACGCTCTTCGGCAAGTACATCGGCAGCCTGAAAGAGACCGGCTTTTACTTCGTCAACCCCTTCTGCACCGCGGTCAACCCCGCCGCGCAGACGAAGCTGGCCCAGAGCGGCGACGTGGACGGCGGCAGCAGCAAGTCCGGCGGCCTGACGCTCTCGCTGACGGGCGGCGCAAGCGCCGGCATCGAGGTCGCGCCGAGCAAGAAGATCTCGCTGAAGGTCATGACACTATCGAACGGGCGGCAGAAGATCAACGACTGCCTCGGCAATCCCGTGGAGATCAGTATCGCGGTCATGTGGCGCGTGGTGGACACGGCCAAGGCCGTCTTCAACGTGGACAACTACAAGGAGTACCTCTCCCTGCAGTGCGACAGCGCCCTGCGCGACATTGTGCGGCTCTATCCCTATGACGTGGCCCCGAACGTCGACACCACCGGCGACGGTGTGGCCGACGAGGGCAGCCTGCGCGGCTCGAGCGAGGTCGTGGCCGAGCGCATCCGCGCGCAGATCCAATCCAAGGTCGCCGACGCCGGTATCGAGGTGCTCGAGGCCCGTATCACCTATCTCGCCTACGCGCCCGAGATTGCCGCGGTCATGCTGCAGCGCCAGCAGGCCAGCGCCATCATTGACGCGCGCAAGATGATCGTCGACGGCGCGGTCGGCATGGTCGAAATGGCCCTCGAGCGCCTCAACGAGAACGGCGTGGTCGAGCTCGACGAGGAGCGCAAGGCCGCCATGGTCTCGAACCTGCTGGTTGTGCTCTGCGGCAACCGCGACGCCCAGCCGGTCGTGAACTCCGGCTCGCTGTATTAACATGGCAAATGAAAAAAAACAGGTGCCCCTGCGCCTGTCTGCCAAGCTCTATGACGCCATCGCGGCCTGGGCCGAGGATGACTTCCGCTCGGTCAATGGGCAAATCGAATACCTGTTGACCGAGTGCGTCAAACAGCGCAAGAAAAACGGCAAATACGTCTCCGACACCATCGACGAGCCAATCGAATTAGACATTCCGTGAGGTGAGATGATCATGTCCCCTGTTCCTGTATTTTCCATGGTCGGCATGGGCTGCAGCCTGGTATTGTCCGTCGCCGCGCCGATCGTGCTGCTGGTGCTGCTGAAAAAGCGCACAAACGCGCGCCTGTCCAGCGCGGTATACGGCGCGCTGACCTTTATCGTGTTCGCCCTGCTGCTCGAATCCCTGCTGCACCGCCTGGTGCTCGGCGTCTTTGGCGAGCGCCTGACCGGCAATGTCTGGTTGTACGCGCTCTACGGCGGACTGGCCGCGGGTCTCTTTGAAGAGAGCGGTCGCTGGCTGACGATGAAGTATTTCATGAAGCAGCGGCTCGACCGTGACAACGCGCTGATGTTCGGTGTCGGCCACGGCGGCATCGAGGCCATTTTACTGGTCGGCCTGACCGGTGTCAGCAATCTCGCCGCCAGTCTTATGATCAACAGCGGCGCCATGGAGGCGAGTCTCGGCACGCTCGACGAGGCCACCCGCGCCGCGACCGAGGCGCAGCTTGCGGCCCTCGGGACAACGCCCTCGGGGGTATTCTTCCTCGGCGGCGTCGAGCGCCTGATCGCGATCGCACTGCACATCGCCCTTTCGTTTCTCGTTTACCGCGCGGTAAAGGAGCGCCGCCCCTCGCTGTGGCTGCTGGCCGTCGCTGTCCACGCCTGGATCGACGCCGGAACCGTGCTGCTCGCGCAGGTGCTCTCCCCGCTGTGGATCGAGCTGGTTCTGTGCGCGCTTGTTGCCCTGCTCTGGGCGTGGGTCTGGCCGCAGCTGCGCGCCGAAGAGCCCGCCGCCCCGCCTGTCGACGGCGCGTAAGGTTCCACTGGCGGTACAGTCCCGAAATCGGGTCTGTGCCGCCGGACTGCCGGGGTCGGCGCAGAAAAATAGTTTTTTTGTGAAAAGCTATTGACAAATGGGAAAACTCATGGTATGATAACCGAGCCGTGGCCGAGTGGTTCAGTCGGTTAGAACGCCGGCCTGTCACGCCGGAGGTCGAGGGTTCAAGTCCCTTCTCGGTCGCCACATCCCCCTTGAAAAAGGGGGATGAACTTTGCTGATATAGCTCAGTCGGTAGAGCGCATCCTTGGTAAGGATGAGGTCGCCAGTTCGAATCTGGCTATCAGCTCCAGAAAAGCGGTTGCCCCAACGGGGCGGCCGCTTTTTTGCATCTGTTCGTATTTGAACTGGCGACCTCTATTTGAGCGAGCGCCAGCGAGCGGATATAGGCATCACAGCGAAAGCGCGTCAGCGCTATGCGCTGTGCCAGTTCGAATCTGGCTATCAGCT
>CACXDT010000202.1 GCA_902766405.1 Oscillospiraceae bacterium | reverse complement strand
TCGTCTCCAGCTGACGCGCGTTGTGCGTCAGCTGCGGGCTATTGCCCGCTTACGTCCGCCAACGGCGGACGTGGAGACAAAGTTATACTCTTTTCACATACCCTTTTTTTCATAGAGGAGGTTTTTCCATGCGTCTGGATAAATATCTGAAGGTCTCGCGGCTCATCAAGCGGCGGACCGTGGCCAACGAGGCCTGCGACGGCGAGCGCGTCAGCGTCAACGGCCGGCAGGTCAAGGCCAGCTATCAGGTCAAGGTCGGCGATGTGATCGAGATAAGCTTCGGCCAGCGGACGCTGAAGGTCGAGGTCACCGAGATCAACGAGACGGCCAACAAGGCCAATGCCCCGGCCATGTATAAAGAGCTTGCATAAAAAGAATTCGGCCCGATGGTGGGGCCGAATTTTTTGCATCCGCGTGTCCGGAGCCCGCCTGTTTGAATCCGTCCGTCTGTGGGAATACTATCCGCACGAGAGAGGCCTGCTGGCCTCCGGAAAGGATGGACAATGGATAAAAACGGAACATGGCGGTACCGCACGCTTTATGCGATATTGGCGTTGATACTGCTGCTCGGCGCGGCGGTCGCAAGCTATTTCCTCTGGGAGCGTGCGCCGGAGCTCGGCGTCGAGGAGGGACTGGCCGTACCGGCCGCCGAAGAGCCGAGCGCGCCGCCCACAGCGGAGATGACGAGCGTAATGGCGCCGCAGGAGCGGCGCTCGTATACGCTGCTGCTGGTCGGCAACGACGACGGCAACGGGAACACCGACACGATCCTTGTCGCCCGTCTGGACACGATGGCACACCGCCTGGATATCGTCTCGCTGCCGCGGGATACCTATGTCAATGTCAGCTGGAACATCCGCAAGCTCAACGCGATCTACGCCGGAACCGTCAACGCCGGCGGCGTCGGTATCGAGGGCCTGAAGCAGCAGGTGAAAAACCTGCTGGGCTTTGGCGTGGACTGCTACGCGGTCGTCGATCTCGATCTGTTTATCGAGGCCGTGGATCGGATCGGCGGGGTGGACTTCGATGTTCCGCAGGATATGGATTACGACGATCCGGCCCAGGGGCTCAGCATCCATTTGAAGGCCGGGCCGCAGCACCTCGACGGGCGGCAGGCCATGGGCGTCGTGCGCTACCGCTCGGGCTATGTCAACGGCGATCTCGACCGTGTAGCCGTACAGCAGAGCTTTCTGAAGGCCGCGGCGTCACAGATCCTGAAGAGCGGACTGCCGCAGCTCAAGGAGCTGGCGGTACTGCTGTACGAGAACATGGAGACCGATTTGTACGCGGCCAACATCGCCTTTTTCCTGCGTCAGGCGCTGCTGTGTGACAGTGAAAATATCCGCTTTGCCACCATGCCGAACATTCCCGCCGATGTGGCGGGGCTCAGCTATACCTTTGTCGATCTCGAGCCCTGGCTGCAGATGATCAACGAGCGGCTCAACCCCTTTGATATGGTCGTCACACAGGAGAATCTCGACGTCGTGTACAAAGTCCCCGGCGGCTTCGGCTGCACCACCGGCACGCCGAGAGGGGAGTGGTATTTGTACAGCTGATTAATGCGCGATCATATACCGTGTGATCGCCGCGCAGCGTACAGCCGCGGCCTGCTCGAATTCGAGATAGGACATCTCTTCGGAATCGTCCGCCTTGTCAGAAATGGCACGGATGATCACGAAGGGCGTCTCGTTCAGACAGCAGACCTGCGCGATCGCCGCGCCCTCCATCTCGCAGCACAGACCGCCAAATGTGGAAATGATGGCTTCCTTCTGCGCGCGGGAGGCGATGAACTGATCCCCGCTGCAAACGCGGCCTTCAAAGGCGCGGATATCCGGCGCGGCGGCCTTTACGGCCTCTGCCGCGCTTTTTCTCATGCCTTCATCGGCGGGGAATACCGACACGCTGCTGTAGGGGATCTCACCGCGGGCAAAGCCAAGCGCCGAGGCATCCATATCGTGCTGCACGGCGTCGGTGGAGATGACGATATCGCCGATATCAATGTCGGCGTCCAGCGAACCGGCCACGCCGGTATTGATGATCCGATCGACACCAAACTTGTCGATCAGGATCTGTGTACAGGCGGCGGCGTTGACCTTGCCGACGCTGCATCTGACGACAACGACAGCCTGCCCGTCCAGCTTCCCCTCATAGAAGTCCATACCGGCCACAGTCCGGACCGCCGCCTCGGTCAGCGCCTCCTTCAGGGAGGCGACCTCCTCGTCCATCGCGCCGATGATGCCGGTTTTGATAGGCTCGTCGGAGCCTTCCTCTGAAAAACCTGTCGGGGCCATGACCGCAAGAAAAAAGGCAAGCAGTCCAGCCACACAAAAGCCAATCCTTTTCATTATCATGTTCCTCCTTGTGCTTCTTCTGTATGGATTTTACCATGCTTCAAGCTGGTTTGCAACAGGAAAACGCCTGTCGTTTGTCAGCGAAAGGCGTCTTGTGCTTTTCGCAAAACTGTGGTATCCTGTTTTTATCTCAAAACAAGAAAGGAACCATTGTTATGCGTATCGCTCTTATCAATGAAAACAGTCAGGCGGCGAAAAACAGCCTGATCGAAGCCACCTTGCGTAAGGTTGTCGAACCGATGGGCCATAGCGTGGACAACTACGGCATGTACAGCGCCGAGGATGCCTGCCAGCTCACCTATGTGCAGTGCGGCCTGCTGGCCTCGATCCTGCTGAACACGGGCGCGGCGGACTATGTGGTCACCGGCTGCGGCACCGGCGAAGGCGCCATGCTGGCCTGCAACAGCTTTCCCGGCGTGATTTGCGGCCACCTGGTCGATCCCTCGGACGGCTATATGTTCGCGCAGATCAACGACGGCAACTGCGTCGCGCTGCCGTTTGCCAAGGACTTTGGCTGGGGCGCCGAGCTGAAGCTGGAGATGATTTTCCAGCAGCTCTTTGGCTTCGGCCACGGGAACGGCTATCCGAAGGAGCGCGTCGAGCCTGAACAGCGCAATAAAAAGATACTCGACGGCGTCAAGACGATCACCTACCGGCCGCTGCTGGACATCCTGAAGGAGCTCGATCCGGCCTTTGTAAAGGGCACGGTTTCCGGGGCGCATTTTGAAGAGCTCTTTTATCCCAACTGCAAGGATCAGGCCATCGCCGACTTCCTGCGCGCGCTGTAAAGGATAGGGAATGGCATAACAGGAATGAACCTGTTCACTCCCGTTCACTGCATTTAACGGAGACCGGCGGACGGCTTGACAGCTCTGGGGCAGCATGCTATACTGGATATAATTTCAAGTCAAACTAAAAATTATTGAAAGGTGGAAGATTCCCTATGAAAACAGCGAAAACCGGTCTTGCAATTCTATTGGCACTCTGCCTGAGCCTGAGTCTTGTCCCCGCGGCCTTTGCTGACGGCGCGCAGAGCGCCAGCGCGACGGCTGAGGGACTGGACGAAACCGTGACGGTTACGCTTACGGTCGAGAACGGCGTGATCACCGATGTGAAGGCCGAGTCTGACAAGACCGACAGCCCGGTTGGCGGTGCCGCGCTCGAGCAGCTTCCCGCCGCGATGCTGGAGAAGAACTCGGTCAAGGTCGATGGCGTTTCCGGCGCGACGATCACCAGTAACGCTGTCCTGGCCGCGGCGGCGGATGCCTATCTCCAGATCCTCGGCTCCGAGATCGACCTGGACGCCTGGGCCAGAGGCAACGGCTATGTCAAGGCCGGGGAGTACAACATGGAAGCCGGCGTTGACGCGGTGACCTCCGCGACGATCTCCGGCGTCGGCGGCATTAACTTCGGCGACGTTGAGCTT
>CACXDT010000201.1 GCA_902766405.1 Oscillospiraceae bacterium | reverse complement strand
TGCTTAGAAGCCCAGCGTTTCATCTGTCCGATGACCGTGCTGATCGTAGGGGCGGCAATCTGCCGCCCGCTTTCGTCTGTATGGATGCGAACAAGCAGATGAACATGATTGGGCATGATCACATATTGATCGACGGAAAGGGAGGAGTAGATAGAAGAAATGTTACGAATAGCAAGATCAACAATTTCACCGTATGCGGTAAGGTGCAAAACTTGACCAACATCTGGCGGGCGGCTGGTAGCCGCCCCTACGGTGATGGCGGAGAGAATGCATCGTCTTTCCGCTGCGCATATCGTGATGAAATACGCGCCGGGGGTACTGTAATCGTAATTTGACAGGCGAATCGGCTTGCGCTTGGGCAGACAGCCTGCGCTCTCGCCGCCGTTCACCGATACTTTAGCTCCATGCGGTAGCAGGGCTTTTGGGTGCGGCCCTCGACGCGAAAGCTCGTGCCGTCGGTACTGCCCCAGGAGACGCTCAGCGTGTCGCCGAGACGGGCCTCCTGCAGGTACTCGGCGCGGATGTGCCGAAGCTCGCGGCCGGCCGATGCGGCGCCGAGCAGATCCTCGGTCAGGTCAAAATAGCGGGTGTTGTTCATGTGACCGTTTAAGTCCACATAGCTGTAGGGCACGGTGAATGTGCCGCTCTCGCTGCCCTCGACGCGGCCGACGGGGGAGGGGAGCGCGGTCTCATTCCCGGTCTTCACGCCCTCAATGACAATACCGTGACGGTCGGGGAAGACCATTTTGCGGCTCTCGCTCTCGAGCAGCATCCACATCGCGCTGCCCGTGACCAGGCATTCGCCCGCCGCGTCCAGCACACGGTAATAGCGCGGGAAAAAGACATGCATCGTCTCGCCCGGCCAGCTTTCGAGCGTGACCGTCTCGTCATAGACCGGCATGCGCGCGATGTCCGCCTCCTGCAGCGTTACGATCCAGAGCAAGCCTTTGTCCAGCGTCTTCTCGCGCCCCATGCCGAGCTGCTCGGTGTGGCGGATCGAAGCCTCCTGAAAGAGCTCAAACAATCGCGAAGTGCGCAGCCGGCGGTGTAAATCCACGTCCCGGCTGCGCAGCTGCAGGGTCTCGCAATAGATGCTCATGTCTTCGGCAGACGCTTCATGATCGCGTCCACCACATCGCCGAGCGTCATCAGTTTGCTCCACTGGCGCTCGGGGATCTTCACGTCGAACTCGGCCTCTAACTTGCAGATGACGAGCACAAAGCCCATCGAGTCGATGCTCTCATCGGTATTGATGACGGTGTCTTCCTGGATGTTTTTGTCCTCCAGATCGGGGAAGCAGCTGTAGATGATCTCCTTGGTACGGTTGACAACATACTCTCTGGTCATGGTGTTTCACTCTCCAATTTCTGCTGGAGCTCCCAGCGTTTGATTTTCCCGGTGGCCGTGCGCGGCAGGGCGTCGGGCACATAGACAATGCGGCTGATCTGCTGGCCGCGCGGCCGCTGCGCCATCAGCGCCCGGAGCTGCGAGAGGACGCGCCACTCCTCACCCTTGCCGACCAGCACCAGCGTGGGGCGGCCGTTCAGGAGCGTGACGGCCAGCTCGTCGACACCGAGCTGGCGCCGCAGCTGCTGCTCATACTCGGGCAGGAACAGCTTGGTGCCGTCGGAGAGCACCAGCACATCCTTCTTTCGCCCGGTGATGTGCAGCCGGCCCTCGGGATCGAAGCGGCCGAGGTCGCCGGTGCGGAACACGCCGTCGGTCAGCACGGCGGCCGTGTCGGCGGGACGCTTATAGTAGCCCTGCATCATGCAGGTCGGTGCCTGGATCAGGATCTCGCCGTCCTCGGCGAGCGTGACCGTGTCGTCGGGACAGATGTCCATGGCGTAGGGGTCGCTCCCCACCGAGATCGCGACGCCCGAGCTCGTCTCGGTCAGACCGTAGCCGAAGCTGACGCGGATGCCCATGCCCGCCGCGGCCTCTAAGAGCTGGGGCGGACAGTCGCCCGCGCCGACCAGAATCAGCCCAAGCTCGTCATTGAGTGCCTGCTGCTTCATCAGAAAGCCCAGCAGCAGCGGCACCAGCGACACGGCGGTCGGCTTGTAGAAGGCAAAATCGTCCATATAGTGCCGCGCCCCGCGGCTGAGCGCGACCGTGGCCCCACAGCTCAAGGCCCAGAGCAGCCCGCAGACAAAGCCGAACACATGCCCCAGCGGCAGCACACACAGCAGCGTGTCGTCCGTGCTCAGGGGCAGCTTTTCGGCCCCGTTCCAGGCGCTCGCGCAAAAGCTCTGCTCGGTCAGCACGACGGCCTTGGACTGCTCGGTCGTGCCGGAGGTAAAGAACAGCAGCCGCCCGCGGCCGTCCGTTACGCCGCGCGTCAGGGCCGGGGAGAGATCCTGTACGAGATCGACATCGCCCCAGAGCCTGTCCACATCGGTATAGGTCATCAGCCGCATCAGAATCTCGTCCGGGAGGTTCTGGTCGAGCATCACGACCTGCATATCCGCCTCGACGGCGGCGAAGATCGCCAGCACGCACTCCAGACTGCCGTCCGAGAGCACACCCAGGCAGGTCTTCCCCTCACCGCGCAGACGCGCGGCGCGCGCGGCGATCTCATAGGGCAGCTCGCCGTAGCGCATCTCGCGGTCGCCATAGCGCAGGGCGACGCGCTCCGGCGACGCCTCCGCCCAGTGGGCGAGCATTTCGTGGAAGGAAGAAAAACGTTTCATAAGCAGTTCCTCATAATTCCCGAAATCATTCGGGGAAGTGTGAAGATTCAGATGTCTGATAAGTAAACTTCTGTTCTGAGTATAGCATATGTGCTAAATAAAGGGAAGAAAAAACTGCCCTAAACCATAAAAATGACGTGACATATGAGTCCGGCTGCGCTATAATACAGGCATGACAGTATTATAAATACTCTGTCAGCGGAGAATACACTTTAGGAGGTAATACCATGGATAAAAACACCAGGATCTGCATCGTCGGCGGCGGCCCGGCCGGTCTGTCCGCCGGTATGTATCTGGAGAAAAAGGGATATTTCAACTATTCCATTCTCGAGCGCAACGACCGCGTCGGCGGCAAGTGCTGGAGCCCCACCTATAACGGACGCCGCTATGAGATGGGCGCCATCATGGGCGTGCCCTCTTACTATGCCGTCCACGATGTCGAGGAGTTCTGCGGCATCACCCACGACGGCCCGAAGCTGAACCGCAACTATAAGGACGGCAACGGCAACGTGATCGACCCCTTCGCCCGCACGCTCGGCAACATCATCCGCAACCCCTGGCTGCTGCGCATGAAGGGCCAGCTCAAGAAGTTCGGCGAGATCCTCGAGACCAAGTACAAGGGCTATGATATCAACGGCCACCGCGGCGTCGCCGAGGGCCGGTACGACGGCTATGCCGTCACGCCCGGCCGCGAGAAGGTCGAGGGCGTGAACCCCAACCTGAAGGAT